>NZ_JBEOOG010000048.1:0-31660 GCF_040308965.1 Pseudoalteromonas sp. MER144-MNA-CIBAN-0113 | reverse complement strand
TAAAAGCGAAGCGTCTCTTAACCCTCTTTGTGAATAATTTTCTTAAAGATCTTATTGCACTGAGAGAAGAGAATGAGAAGTAAATGAGAAGATAAAACAAGTGTTAGGGATTAGGCCCGTAACCCGACCCCCGCAGCCCGATAACTTTCGACTTTAACCTCTAAAAGCGAAGCGTCTCTTAACCCTCTTTGTGAATAATTTTCTTAAAGATCTTATTGCACTGAGAGAAGAGAATGAGGAGTAAATGAGAAGATAAAACAAGTGTTAGGGATTAGGCCCGTAACCCGACCCTCGCAGCCCGATAATTTCGACTTTAACCTCTAAAAGCGCAGCGTCTCTTAGCTCTCTTTGTGCATACTTTTCTTAAAGATCTTATTGCACTGAGAGAAGTGAATGAGGAGTAAATGAGAAGACAGAACAGGTGTTAGGGATTAGGCTCGTGACTCGCTCCCCGCAGCCCGTTAACTTTCACTACGCCGTTTTTTAATCCGCTTTGGTGCCGGTAACTTATTGGTTAATAAAGCTAAACATAACACCACGATAAACAATATAGAATTAGCCCCCGCCTGCAGCGAATAATCAACCGACGAATGCAGCATCATTGCCACAATAGCTGTAGCACAACCAAACGCCACACCCTGATAAAGGGCCGTTTTGCGCGTTCGCATAGTATTAATACATAACCATAAACAATAAACCACTAACAGCCCCAAAAACGCCGTTGCAGGAATACCCAGCTCAACTGCAAATTGCACATAATCGTTATGCGCATTGTCGTAGTAGCCAGAGTAGGGCTCAGACTGATATGCAGGAAACGCAGTGTAAAAAGTACCGCCGCCCGAGCCTAATAACGGGTTATCTAAAATCAGCGGGATTGAGTCGCGTACAACTTCATCGCGAGTTTCCGATTGTAAACTGGTTTCGCTAATACGTTGTTTTACCTTTTCTACATCGAAAATGGCACCAATGATGATTAAATCGATAATGAAAAAGCTCACAATCAGCAATTTAAATGCTTTAGGCTTTTGCTTATAAACAAACAGCGCCAGTAAGCTCACTATAATTAAGGCGATAAAAAAAGCCGAATTACCCATGCGACTACGGGTTAAAATAAGCGCCACAATTATAATAATTAGCGATATACGCAAAATTATTTTAGAGCTTAATATAATCTCAGCCCAAGCACGTAGCGTTTGTTTTAAAGTAGGTTTATAGCCATTGTTAGTGCGTTTTAATTCGCTAATTAAAACGCCAATGCCTAAACATAAACACAGCGCTAAGTAGTTAGCTAAAAAGTTAGAATAGGTAAAGGTACCAATCGCGCGGTCGGTGTGTTTGTAGCCAAATAAAGGGCTAACAATATCGGGCGATAAGTTTAAGTAACTAGCATACAAAGCCTGAAAAACACCAGCGCAAATGACGGCGTAAATTAATTTTTTAATACGATTTACATTATTACAGTAATTAAATATTAACCAGCTCAACATTATTAAAAAACTGGTTTTTAATAACATTTGTTTGGTTTGAAAAGCATCAACACTTACGCCAAATAACTGAACCGCGCACACCAAAGCAACAATGCCTAAGGCAGTAAATAACGGCCAAGTATATCGAGGTGGTAATAGTGCTTGTTGGTTATTTAAAACACTGTTTGCCAAGTGAGTAATAAAGGTAAAGCTAGTTAAAATACCAATAGCTAAAATTGCCCAAGGCCTGTAACTACCTAAAGGAAGGGGAAGCAAAAAAAGGATCAGGCAAATAAGAAAAAATATAAAACGATTCAAAATAAACTCAAACAAAGTAAAAACGCAGCCAATTGGCTGCGTTTGAATATACTAATAGTAAAAACTAGTTACCGACTTCAGATATACCGTTATCACCGCCTGTACCACCAGAACCTGGAGGTGTTGGTAATGTTGGTAAGCTACCTACTGGCGGAGCAGGCTGACCTGCACCCGGGCCTGCAGCCGTTGCTTCAGAAGCGGTTGTTGCATCAACACCTGCGGTAATTGCTGCTAGGGTAATTGCATCAGTATCTAAACCAGCATCCGAAAGAGCAGCTAAAAAGTCAGAAATTAATGGATTGTCTGCACCAAAACGTGCCACAACAGCAGCAACCATTGCATCTATATCAGCAGCGCCACAAGCGCCATTAAGCAGTTTTTCGTCTAGCTTAATTTTTTCTTTATTTTTACAAATACGTTTAATCGCTTCTACTAAATCTTCGCGTAATTGCTCTGGCGTAGTATCTGCTGTTACGTTATTAAGAATATCAATAATGCTATTTATGCTCACTTCTTGAACCACTGCATTATTATCCGTTTGTGCATAGGTTGGCAAAGCAGTTAGAGCAGACGCACTAGCTACTAAGCCAGCTAAAATTAATTTTTTCATTTCTCGTCCCTTGGTTGAGTACTAATTGCAAAATTTTAGCGCATCGGTGCAAAAAGTAAACTCTTTATTTACGCCATTTTCATTAGATTTAATAATTTTTGATGGTGGCAGTATTAAATTACCTTGTACCCCATCACATCCTAGGTATTCAAGTATTTCTAAAGTCTCGGTTTTTTCAATTAAACAGGCTAAAACTTTAATACCAAAGCCATGACAAATATTATTAACTGTTTGAATATAAAATTGACTTTGCGGGTTAGTTACCAAATCTTGAATGTAACTACCATCAATTTTAACGTACTCAATATCAAGACCTTGTAAATACCTAAACGACGTTAAGCTAGTACCAAAGTGTTCAATACACACATTAATACCCAGCTCTTTAATTGCATCTATATGTAAAGACGCAACATGCACGTTATAAAGCAAACCAATTTCATGTAGTTCAAACACTAAGTTTGTTTTAATTACCGGTTTAGTGTGCGAGTAAAGGGTAAGCCATTGTATAAAGTCGGCTGAATACAATGATGCTTTACTAATATTCAACGCAAACACATCATTAGGGTAGTGCTCTTTTACATCTACAAAGCTACGTATAATTTTTTTATCGAGTTCTTCGGTTAAATTTAACTTTTCAGCCATCGCAAATAAGTGACCATTATTTACCTTTTCGCCTTCATGAATAAAGTGTACAAATACCTCAAAGTAACACTGAGAATCAGTTTTATTAGCTTGTTTAACAGGTTGCACCGAAAAACTCACTTCGCCAGCATTTATAATCGACTTAATTAAGGTACGCCATTGGTTAACACTAAATAATGACTCTTTATCGTTTTTATCAAACGTAGTGTCTTCACCTATAGTGCAACCAGTATCAAGTAGCGATAACACTTCACCTAAACTCGCTCCTTGCTCAACGCCAACAATGGCTAAATTAGCGTAACCGTTTATGTGTGAACTATTTTCTTTTTGACTTAATTTATCGTTTAGGTCTAGGCGAGCTTTATTTAAAAGTAAAACGTCATATGGGGCCATTAAAACAAACGTCCCTCCGTTAAGTCTAAACACGTTTGAGTTTGGTAATTCATCAGCAACATGTTTAAGTATTTTAGCTGCATCAAGTACATGCTGATCACCGTCTTGGTAGCTTACTACTTGGTTAATGTTATTTAACGAGGGTAGGGTAAGCATCATCGCGGTAATTGGCGTATCGTCAGTAATATTATTTACAACAGAATTAAAGTGGTTTTCAAACGACTTACGGTTACCCAACCCCGTTAACGAATCTATATAAACTTCTTCAGTAAGCGCTTGTGTTTGTTTGGTCAGCGAATCAAACGTACTTTGTAAGTTTATAACCATGTTATTTATGGCTTGGGTTACTGTGCGAAGCTCCCGTGCTACTGGTATTTCTTTATTTAAGGTAAAGCGTTTTCGAGTCACTAAAGTGGCTTGGTCTTCTACTGCTTTTAACGGCTTAAATACTGCGCGTAAAATTAAAAATGCAATAGCCAGCGATGCTGCTAATAGCAAAAATGAGCTATATAAGCTGCGGAGTGTGTGTTGCCATAAGGTAAGGTAAGATTGCCCAGTATGGCTGGTTACATCAAGTGTGCCTGCCATCATCCAACCATTGTTTATTTCAGAATGCATAGTTGGTGCACTTAGCTCAACAGCACCTATAAACCAAACAGGAACTGATTCAACGCGCTTAGGGTTTTGTAATTCAAAAACGATGTTGTTTTGCACGTCGGTAAATTTAATTTGGCTGTAATAACCAGAGTCAAAAATAGCGGTTGCCATCGTTTGTGCAATCATTAGGCTGTCGTCTTCTAAATAAGGTGATATCGAAAGCCCTAAACTGGTAGCCGTGTCTTGCGCATGGCTGGCCATTTGCGTTTGTAAATAATTACGGGTTGTATCCACATCGGTGATAACACGTACGCAAAATGAAATAACCGAAATTAAAATGATCAAGCCATATACTTGGGTTTTTAAACTCAATCCATGTTTAAAGAGTCGAGACATAACTACTAGTTCCTTTATTGTTACCGTTGGCAGGCGCAAGCTCGCCTTGTTCAATTCGTTCAAGCATGGTGTTCCAAGCAGAAACGCCACGACTATTTTTAACCTTATTACCTAACCCTTTCGATTTGGCTAACCATAAACCTTGGCCATTAAAACTATAGATAGGTTTTAGATCACCCCGATTACTAGCAGGCACTAATTTTGTATTAAAATTGTCGAGCACCAGCGGTATTTGGTTAGGTTGTTCAAAGTATATAAGCACCATGTGAGGTTGATTAACCGTACGCTGGCGTACATACATAAAGCGTATTTTATCTTCTGGGATACCTAAAGCGATTAAAGTAAAATATTTAGCAATAACATAATCTTCACAGTCACCCATGCCCACACCTAAGCTTTCTAGTGGAGTGGCCCAGTAATCTTTTTTTTGCCAAAGTTCGTCATCGGTTTTGTACTTTATATGCTTATTAAAAAAATCATTAACTAAATGAATTTTTTGCCATTCGCTTTTGTCGGCAGAGTCATCTATAAAACTCAGCCAGTTTTTTATTCTTTGGTGGCCAGCATCACCATAAAACTGTTTGGCACGGGTAATTATATCGCTATTACGCAAATGTAAAAGCATGTCTTGTGCACAAGCAAAAAAAGACACTAATATAATGATGCAAATTCCTACGCGCACAAATCCCATCCCTTAAAAGTTAACAAATCCATTATATTCCCATTGAAACTAAAATGATAGATTATAAAAAAAGCAAAAATAAACCGTTAACAAATAATTAACCTAAAACAATCAAAAAGGCTGCTTTTTATATTGAGCGATTGTTTGTGTTGTGTATAATACTCGCCCATACAGTTAGTAGAGTTTAAAACCCGCTTTTCGAAGTGGCATTTATAAATAGCTACGTTATAACCAAAAGTAACTATAAAAGGAATTGAAGTGAAAGTATTAAAAGCAGTCTTGCCTGTTGCAGGCTTGGGTACCCGTATGTTACCCGCTACCAAAGCAACGCCAAAGGAGATGCTTCCACTAGTCGCTCCTCCACCTTATACATTTAAAATAAGTATCTCAAACTATTCAATAAGCTAGTAGTTTTAAGCTAACTTAATATATTTTATTATGTCACAGTTTTTACAGAAGTCAGATTTTCTATGGATCAAAAAATATGAAATACAGAGCTGAGATTGATGGTTTAAGAGCATTAGCAATTTTACCTGTATTATTTCATCACTCAGGGTTACACCTTTTACCTGGTGGTTTTGCCGGAGTTGATGTTTTTTTTGTAATATCGGGGTATTTAATTACAACTATTTTGCTTAAAGAGATCTCTGAAGGGAAGTTTTCTCTGTCGTCTTTTTATGAGAGACGTGCTAGAAGAATATTACCTGCAATGGCTTTTATGATTGTTGTTAGTAGTTTTCTATCCTTTTTCTTTTTAGATCCAGCATCAATGAAAATGCTCGGTTATAGTATTGTTGCAGTGTCAACATTTATGGCTAATATATTCTTCTTTCTTAAGCTTGACTATTTTAACCCAAGTGCCGAGCTAAACCCAATGTTACACATGTGGAGTTTAGCTGTAGAAGAACAATTTTATCTATTTTTCCCATTTATCTTACTCTTGCTTACAAGGTTTAAGAAACATATATTTCTTGCTCTATCAGTAATTCTTATTATTTCATTACTGTCTATGTTCTTAACTTCAAATCAATCAGTTAACTTTTATCTAATCCACACTAGAGCGTGGGAGCTTCTTGCTGGATCAATTTGTTCTGTTTTAATTACTAAAAATGCCTTATCAGCCATAAATGAAAGCCTTAAAGGGTGGTTAAGTATTTTGGCTATACTTTTGCTCATTATTTCTTATTCAACATATTCTTACGAATATGCCTTCCCTGGTTGGTTTACTATACTGCCGGTCATTTCAACGGCACTAATAATTTTATTCGCAAGTGAAAATAATATAGTTGGTAAAATGCTGTCTAGTAAGATATTAGTTTTTATAGGTCTAATTTCCTATAGCTTGTATTTATGGCATCAGCCAATTTTTGCTTTCGCAAAATTAATGACGTTAGAGTCTTTAACTAATGAGTTAATTGCTCTCTCAATGCTCATAGTTTTTCTTTTATCCTTATTGTCTTATCAATATGTTGAGAAGCCTTTCAGAAGAAAATCGAATAAATCTACAAAAACAGTGCTAACGTTATCTGTTTTTAGCTTATTAGTCATGTCTGTAATGGGCTTATTACTCTCCCTATATCCAAAGTTTGGTGGTTTTAGTAAAGCTGAAATTACTCAATCAAAGCCAAGCATCGGTCTAAATAAACTATGTAACTTCAAATCAGACTTTCAGATACTTGATGAATGTAAAACTAGTGAGAACCCTGAAACAATTTTATGGGGCGACTCATATGCAATGCATTTAGTAAAAGGCTTATCTAAAAACAATGAACTTATTCAAGCGACAAAAAGTGCTTGTTCTCCAAATGTTTCTTTATCAACTTTTCCAAATTTTAAAAGTTATAATTTAAACTGGTCAAAATCTTGTTTTAAATTCAATAATGATGTTATCAATGAGATAGAAAATAATTCGCAGATTAAAACAGTAATTCTCTCTTCTGCATTCGAGCAATGGTTTAAGTATGATTACTTTGATGGTACTAGAGTTCTTAAGAATGATTTTGATGCCTATTTAATCTCGTTCAAACAAACGTTATCAAGACTCAGCTCAACAGGTAAACGTATATTTGTTGTTAGTCCTCCTCCTAACAATGGTAAAAATATTGGTCAATGTTTGTTGAGAAAGCATTATAATTTAATCTCCTACTCAGACTTTATTGATAATAATTGTACATTTCAAAAAAATGAGTTTTCTCAATACTACTCGAAAATTCTTCATTTTCTTAAAGATGTTGAAAGCTATCCTAACGTTAAGCTGATTGATTTAAGTAAATCAATGTGTTCAAAAAGTGGTTGTGTGACTTTTGAACAAAATTCTTTGTATTTAGATACGGGCCACTTAAATGATTTTGGTTCAGAATATGTAGGAAAAATTATTAATCCAATTATTAATTAAGTAAGAATTTTGTTTTTAACATTTTTGCAACACAAAGCAATGCAAAAGACTGTTTATTTTATTGAGTGAATTAATAACTAGTGTATAATATCCGCTTGAAATACCTTAAGCGATAAACCTTGCTTTAGGTTAAGAGCAATAAAAGTAACTATAAAAGGAATTGAAGTGAAAGTATTAAAAGCAGTCTTGCCTGTTGCAGGCTTGGGTACCCGTATGTTACCCGCCACCAAAGCAACGCCAAAGGAAATGCTTCCACTAGTAGACAAACCTCTGATTCAATACGTTGTAAACGAAGCGGTAAAGGCCGGTATTAAAGAAATTATACTAGTCACACATGCTTCCAAAAACGCAATAGAAAATCATTTTGACACTAGCTTTGAGCTAGAAGCAACCTTAGAGGCCCGTGTAAAGCGCAGCCTGCTAGAAGAGGTGCGTTCAATAATCCCGCGAGATGTAAGTATTATTTCGGTTCGTCAATCGGCGCCGTTAGGCTTAGGACACGCAATACTTGAAACTCGCCCAATCATCGGCAATAACCCTTTTGCGATTTTATTGCCTGACGTAATTATCGATCAATATAAGTCAAATCTTAAGGTTGATAACCTAGCGCAAATGATCGACCGGTTTGAACTCACCCAACATAACCAAATTATGGTTGAACCTGTCCCACACGAGGAAGTGCACAACTATGGTGTGGTTGATTTGGCGGGTAAAAATATTGCGCCTGGCGAAAATGCAGCCATTACCAATATGGTTGAAAAACCAAATAATGATGAAGCGCCTAGTAATTTAGCCATAACAGGGCGTTATGTTGTATCGCCTGCTATTTGGGACTTGCTCGAGTTTACACCTCCAGGAGCTGGCGGCGAAATACAATTAACAGATGCATTACTGCAGTTACGTCATCTTGAAACAATTGAAGCGTATCATTTAAAAGGTAAGTCGCACGATTGCGGCTCAAAACTTGGCTATATGTTGGCAAATGTAGAGTATGCAATGCAATCAACCTCAATGGGTGAAGAGTTTACCAAGCGCGTCAAGCAATTGTTGGCGTAGTTTATTATATTTCAAGGATTTAAAATGAAAATCACTATCGCTGGTACTGGCTATGTAGGCTTGTCAAATGCTGTATTATTAGCACAACATAATGAAGTAATAGCTCTTGATGTAATACAAGAGAAAGTAGAGCTAATCAATAATAAAATATCTCCTATCTCAGATGATAAAATTGAAGATTTTCTTGCAAATAAAGAATTAAACTTAGAGGCTACAACAGATAAACATAGAGCATTTAAGAATGCTGATTATGTTGTAATTGCAACACCTACAGATTATAACGTTGAAAATAACTACTTTGATACAAGCTCAGTTGAAGCAGTAATCAAAGATGTTATCGAGATAAATCCTAAGGCAATAATGATAATAAAGTCTACAGTCCCTGTTGGCTTTACAAAGAGAATTAAACAAAAATTTTGTCACAATAATATTATATTTTCGCCCGAATTTTTAAGAGAAGGCAAAGCTTTACACGATAACTTGTATCCATCAAGAATAATTGTAGGTGAAAAATCTGAACGGGCTGTGGTTTTTGCCAAACTTTTAGCTCAAGGAGCTATAAAAGAAGATATAGAAATTCTATACACTAACTCAACAGAAGCTGAAGCTGTCAAATTATTTTCCAATACGTATTTAGCAATGCGAGTCTCATACTTTAACGAGTTAGACACTTACGCTGAGACTCATGGGTTAGACTCAAAGCAAATCATTGAAGGCGTTTGTTTAGATCCAAGAATAGGTAACCATTACAACAATCCTTCATTCGGTTATGGTGGCTATTGTTTACCTAAAGACACTAAACAATTAAGAGCTAACTTTGAAGACGTCCCAAATAGTTTAATAAAATCAATCGTAGACGCGAACACCACAAGAAAAGATCATATAGCCTTTTCAATTATCAATAAAAACCCAAAAGTAGTAGGTGTATATAGACTTATAATGAAATCAGGTTCAGATAACTTTAGAGCATCTTCTATACAAGGGATAATGAAAAGAATAAAAGCTCGAGGTATTGAAGTAGTCGTTTATGAACCAGAATTACGCGAAAGTGATTTCTTCAACTCTCAGGTAATAAATGATTTGGTAGAATTTAAAACCAAATGTGATGTAATTGTAGCAAATAGAATGGAAGAAGCTTTAAGCGATGTTGTAGATAAAGTATATACGCGCGACTTATTCGGCAATGATTAATTTTTAAGTGAGGTTTAGATGTTAATTTCTATTTGTTTATGCACATACAAAAGAGCTCACTTAATTAAAACACTTGAAAGCATCAATGCATTAACAATCCCTGATAACACAGAGATTGAGGTGATTGTTATAGATAATGATGAAGGCAAGTATGCAGAATCAATTGTGTTTGAAAAAAGCCATAATTATAGACATAGATTAACCTATATAAATCAACCAATAAAAAATATCTCTATTGCAAGGAACGAATATTTAAAAGCAGCAAAAGGAGAGTATATAGCCTCGCTAGATGACGACGAAATTGTTGATAAGGAGTGGTTAGTCAACCTTTTAAATACGGCCGTTAAATACAAGGCGAGCGTTGTTTTTGGTCAAGTAAAGCCTATTTACCCTAATCATACTCCTAATTGGATTGTACAAGGGCGTTTTTTTGATAGAAAGGTTAGAGAAACAGGCACTGAAGTAAGTAGCGGTGGCGCTGGCTGTACTTTAATCCGTAAAGAGGCTTTATTAAAAACAGGGTATACCTTTGATGCTAAGTTTGGAAAAACGGGTGGTGAAGACTCTGATCTTTTTTATAGATTACATAAAAAAGGGTTTAAGCTTGTTTATTGCAAAGAAGCATTTGTATCCGAAGAGGTAGAACCCGAAAGGCTAAACTGTAAATACTTGTTTAAAAGAGCAATACGTATAGGTCAAACTTTTTCAAGGTATAGATTTACACTTATTGGTTTTACAGTGAGTAAAAGTCTATACATTAGCAAAGCAATCTTAAAAATGTTTTTATATGCGTTTTTGAGTGTTTGCGCTTTACCATTTGGGAAAGCTACATATATTACATATGTGTTAAAAATGCTGGATAATTTTGGGAAATGTTATTTTTTTGCCACTAATGATGACTTAGTTGAATTATACAAATGAATTTGGCTCAAAAATTTTTGCAATCGTATGGACTGTTCATAATATTTCTATTCTGTTTTGGCATATTAACGCCAGATTTAGATGCAAAATTTTCTCTGATGGATTTAGATCTAGAGCAACAGTTAAACGCTAGTGCTGGGAGTAATATATTTAAACAATTATTATGGTCGTCTTTGTTTGTTTTTTATGTTGCCAGCTTCTTTTTAGCAGGTAGTTATAAAAAAGTTAGCAGAAATTTTTATTTAAAATCTTTGCTATTATTGATGATTGTTTTCATCTCTTTAATAAGTGCCTTTTGGTCTAACTATCCTAGTTATGTTTTAAAAAGATCTCTTTTTCAGCTGATATTTATCTCAAGTATTATTTTAGCCTTTTACTACTCGTTTATTAATAAAACACTTGAACGATCGATAATGCTGACTGTTTACAGTTATTTATTCATAACTTTAGTCAGTATTTTACTTGGTGTGGGTTTTACAGCTGATTCCGCTTTAGCAGGTTTCGCTAAAAATAAAAACTTGATGGGTATAAATTTAGCGGTATTAATAATTACATTTCATTCGCTTAAAAAAAGTTACAATTTTAACTTTAGGAATTTTAAGAATATTCTAGTCCTTTTGATAATATTATTACTTTTAACTAAAAGTAAAACTAGCATATTTTTAGTGCTATTTTACTTTACTATGTCAAATATACATTTTAAATATGTCAAAGCCTCATTACTAATAATTTTAGCTTCATGTGTGAGTATGTTTTTGTTATTGCCCCTGCTTTCTTACTTGTTAAATGATTATTATCATATAGGGAAGCTTGTTGATGCAAACTTCATGACAGGGAGGGGCTTTATATGGAATATTCTATACTATGATCTTGAGTATTTTGACAAATTGCTAAGTGGTTATGGTTATGGAAGCTACTTTGGTGTACCTCAAATACCGTATTTCTTTGATGTAGATAATAGTTTTATCCAATATATTAATTCTGCTCACAATGGCTTTATAGAATTGTATTTACAGTTTGGTGCACTTATAACAATTGCTATTATAGCCATTTTTGCAATGTGTATGAAGGGCTTAAATTCTTCACATTTATTAGCTGGTTTAAGTGTGATTGTTCTTCATAATATTACAGAAGCATCTTTTTACAAAGATAGCACCAGTATATGGGTTTTATATCTTTTAATATTTTCTATTTCTATTTTTAGTAAAAAATTATCAATAAATTCAGGGAAGTTAGGTACATAAATGAAAGTTGCAATTATACATGATTGGTTAGTGGTTAACGGTGGGGCTGAGAAGGTTTTAAATGAGATACTTGAGCTTTATCCTAAAGCTGACATTTTCACGTTAGTAGATTATTTACCCGAAGAAGATCGTACTTGGCTTAAATCGGTGAAAATACACACATCTTTCATTCAGAGGCTGCCATTCGCCAATAAAATGTACCGAAATTATTTTCCACTTTTCCCAATTGCTATCGAGCAATTCGATTTGTCTAGTTATGACCTTGTCATATCGTCGAGTTATTCTGCTGCAAAAGGTGTAATAACGGGTCCTGATCAACTTCATGTTAGCTATTGCCACTCACCAGCAAGGTATGCATGGGATATGCAAGAGCAATACTTAAAAGAAAGTGGTAATGATAAGGGGTTGAAATCAATAATAGCTCGCTATTTTTTACATAAGTTTAGAATTTGGGATACGAGAACGGCTAATGGCGTAGATACATTCATTGCAAACTCTTCATTTATTAAAAAACGAATTTATAAATGCTATAGAAGAGTGGCTGAAGTTATCTATCCTCCAGTTAATATTGAAAAATTTAAACTGGAAACAACAAAAGAAGACTTCTATCTTGCAGCGTCGCGCCTAGTGCCATACAAAAGGCTTGATTTAATAGCTGAGGCATTTGTAAAAATGCCAACAAAGCAGCTTAAAATTATAGGTGATGGCCCCCAAATGCAAAAAATTAAAGATATTGTTGGTAATGCTGACAATATAGAAATTTTAGGATACCAGTCAGACGAAGTGATGTTAAAAAATATGCAAAAGGCAAAAGCATTTGTATTTGCTGCTGAAGAAGACTTCGGAATAATTCCTGTTGAGGCCCAGGCATGTGGAACACCCGTTATTGCATTTGGAAAAGGCGGTTGTTTAGAAACGGTTAATCATGGGATCAGTGGCGTTCACTTTAAAAAGCAAACAACCAAATGTTTGATTGAGGCTGTAGAATCCTTTGAATCTAGTAGTTATACATTCGATCCTAATGAGGTAAGAAAAAATGCAGAAAAGTTCTCCAATGAGGCTTTTAGAAGCAATATGACTAACTTAATAGAAAGCGCTCTTAGAGAAAAAAATTGAAAATATTACATATACATCAAGACTTTCCTGACGGTAGAGATTATCCACACACAAAAGCAGTTTCAAATTTAATCGATGCAGTTGAAGAATTAGATCAAGGTATTGTAAATTTTGTACTATCCATAAATAGAAGCAGTAATCCTTTCTCTATGTCATTGAAAGGCTTTGAACGAGGTGTATCAATTGTTTTTTGGGGACTGCCTATTGCTTTTATCTATAGGCTGCAAATTAAAATTAGTGCAATGTACCTAACAAAAAAATTAAAGCTAAAAGATTTTGATTTAATACATGCTCATAAGCTGACCACTGAAGGTATTTTTGCGTTTTATTTGAGTAAATATTCAGGGGTTCCTTTCGTTGTTTCTGTACGTGGTGGTAGTGATTTAAATAACATAAAAAGGTTGAAGGATTGTGAACCATTATTCAAAAAAGTTTTTGCTCGTGCAAAGCATATATTTTGGGTTAGTCCTTGGGCAAAAAAGTTTATGTATAAAATAGCAAAAGCAGAGACTCCTTCTAGCAAGCTTCCTAACATATGTGAGATAGATCATATTATTCCTCAAAGGATTAATAATATTAATTCAAATTATATATCAATCGTTAGCTTTCATCAGTATAAGCGCAAAGGCATTATCCCTTTGTTAGAGGCAATCAATGCTCTCAAAAGCGATGATATATTTATAAAACTAGATATTATTGGAGGCGGGAATCTTCATGACAAAAAAGTTATTTCAAACAAAATTAAAGAGCTTTCTTTAAATGATAATATAAATTTAATAGGTGTTTTACCTCATCCAAAGCTAATTGAAAGATTAAAAAATTCTAAGGCTCTTCTAATGCCTGCTATAAATGAAACATTTGGAATGGCTTACATTGAGGCTTTAGCATCAGGATGCCCAATTATGTATATGAAAAACACTGGGGTTGATGGGCATTTAGATGACCTTGATGTCGGTGTAAAACTTACATGTCAAACCAGTGATGAAATTAAACTTGGTATTTTAGAGTTGGAAAAAAATTACCAACAATTTTCAGATAATATTTGGTCAATCAATAAAGCTGGTGAGTTAGAAAAGTTCACTGGTGAAGTTGTTGCCAGTCATTATTTAAAGGTACTAAACAGTGTTAAATAATCTAAAGCTTTTCTTTTACTATATTTTACTTTCTAAGCTCCCATCGGCACGTTTTACATTTATCTTCTCTAATATAAGAGTTTGGTATCTCCATAATATTCTGAAGATTTTAGATAAAAATGGTAATCAATCAATGATTGGTTCAAATGTATATATTGGTCGAGCGAATAAAATAAAAATAGGGCAAGGCGCAAGAATTAATGAAAATGTTTATTTAGAAAGTGTGAAAATAGGCGATGATGTAATGATAGCTCCAAATGTATCAATATTAAGCCGTATGCACGAGTTCGAGTCTATAGAACTGCCAATGTCACTTCAAGGTTATAAAAAAGAAAAAAAAGTTATTATTGGTAATGATGTATGGTTAGGTCGTAATGTAGTTGTGCTCCCTGGTATCACTATAGGAAATGGTGCAATCATTGCCGCAGGCTCTGTCGTAACGAAAGATGTTGAATCGTATAGTATTGTTGGTGGTGTACCAGCTGAACTGATTAAAATGAGAAAATAGGTCTATAAATGAAAAACAGTAGAATTCTTACAGTCGTTAATGCAGGTGGCCATTTAACTCAAGCTATGTGTGTAATGAGTGTATTTGATGAGTTCCATTTAGTAACATCAATAAAGATTGAAGCAGAGTTAGCTGCTAAATCTGTAACGATTATTAATAGCACTCAATTTAACCCCTTAATACATATAAAAAATATTTTTAAAGCTTACCGTATTATAAAAAAAATTAACCCCGCGGCGATTTTTAGTACCGGAGGTCCTATTTGTATTCCTTTTGCTATTGTAGCAAAAATCTTAGGGATCAAGTTTATCTATTTGGATACATTATCAAGAGTTGTTGAATTGTCTAATACGGCGAAGTTTTTATATAAATTTAAGTTGGCTACTAAAATCATGTGCCAATGGGAAAACGTAGCTAACAAGTATCAAGGAGTAGAGTATTATGGGAAAACGTTCAATATATGTAACGACCGGAACATGCCACTTTGAGTTTAGCCGGATGTTAAACTTAGTTGAAAGCTGTTTGAAAAGTGTATCTGAAGTTTTTGATGTTTATTTGCAGTATGGTAATACAAATCCGATTGAGCTGACGGGAAATAGAGAAAAGAGAGATTTTTACTCTAGGGATCAATCTGAGTCACTGTATAAGAACTGCGATATAGTTTTTAGCCATTGTGGCATTGGCAGTATTTTTAATTCTTTAAAATATAATACCCCGACAGTAATAATTCCGAGGTTGAAAAAATTTGATGAGTTTTCTGACGATCATCAGTTACAAATAGCTGAAGAGATAAAGTTGAATCCGCTGGTTTTAATGTTAAACGAAGAAAATCCCCAACTATTTTTAGATTTTATAACCAAATACCAAAATCACAAGAAAGTGGAAGTTGATTTAATTAATTACAATTTAGCAAGCAAACTAAAAAGCATAATACTAGAAGATTAATGATGAAAGTAACTATAGCGGCAGTCCCGTATTCGGACAACTTAGGTGATGGTGTAATTGCAGATAATTTAGAGGATTTTTTACTCAGAGAATCTGACTGTGAAGTAACAATTTGTGACATATCTTACAGAACAGAAGTTTCTACATCTGTAAATAAAGAAAATAAACTTGATTTCTTTATGTCATTACCAAAGATTATTAGGCAACTTTTTGTTGTAACTTTTTTTACTCTCAAATACCTAACTAAGGGTAGAAAATATCTGTGCAAAAGGATTAAGGATGCTGATCTCCTATGTGTTGGAGGAGGCCAATTAATTAGTGATGTAGACCTTAACTTTCCGATAAAGTTGTATTTTTTAATAAGGGTTGCTGAAAGATATAATATACCTACAAAAATCATCTCTGTTGGTGTTGCTAATAAATGGAACTGGATAAGCAAGGCGCTAATGGGAAGAGTGCTTCGTTCACACACTGTATCTTTAGTTAGTGTTCGTGATGAGTTATCTAAGGAAAACTTGGCTAAGTATTTTGATTACACAGATAGTATTATATTACCTGACCCTGCATTAATGTCTTTGTATGTAAAAGAATATACTGAAAGTAAGCAAAGAAAAGACGATAAAAATTTTATTGGGGTAGGAATTGCTGATCTGAATGCGCTGAATTACTCCGCAGATAAATTGAGCTTAAGGGAGAATAACAAAAGTCTTCACTATTTAGAGATAATTAAGATGATAAATAATCTTGGGTTCAGAGCAACTTTATTTACAAATGGTGCAACAGAAGATGAAAGGTATCTTCATTCTGAACTATTACCGATATTAGATTCAGAGTTATTAGACTTTGAGGTTGCCGAAAGGCCTCGTACAACTGTTGAACTTGTAAATATTATAAGAAATACAAAAGGACTTATTGCCTTTAGACTTCATGCAAATATCATAGCAACAAGTTTTTCCATTCCTTGTTTTGCTATAGGCTGGGATAACAAGGTTAATTCTTTTTTTAAGTATATTAACGCAGAAGAATATGTATTCGAAAGCTTAGCTGTGGCTCTTTCGAAAAAAGACTTTATAAGTAAAAAGATTAATTATTCTTTAAATTATGATTTTGAAAAGGTAGTTCTTAGTTATAAAGAATTTTTCAAATTATGATCGAGATTAGTGTTACTCAGAAGTTGAATCGTGCAATATTAAGTAGCTTATCTGGAAAGTATGCAACTTACTTAATTCAAATTATATCGCTTATGATTTTAAGCAGGTTATTCGATCCCGCGACGTTTGGTAAAGTTGCAGCTATTCAAGTTTTTGTCATGTTTTTTCAGATGCTTTCATCATCTGGTCTAAACTCTGCGATAGTTTATAAAGATGAAATCTCGGTTAGTGAGCGAGATGGAATATTTAGTGCCACATTATTAGTCGGTATATTCGTCACTATTATATATTTATTGCTGAGCCCATCTATTTTTTCTTTATTAAGAGTTGATAGTGATTATTTTTTAAATATCATCTTAGCAATTTCTATAGTTTTTTCTGCATCTAGTATTATGCCTCTTGCTTCATTACAAAAAGATACTAAGTTTATTTTAGTTGCCAGAGCTGAGATTTTTGCTGAGCTAATGTCTTTATTAGCTTGTTATATAACTTATCTTAATGGTTATGAAGAAAGGGCTTTAGGTATTAAAATAGTTACAGTCGCTATTATTAGATTTATTGCATATTATTATTTTAGCTCCGAAACAGGTGTTGGTAGGCCATTTCTTGGAAGTAAAGTAAAATCAATAAACTCTTTAATGGGTGTTGCTAAGTTTCAATTAGCTTTCAATGTTGTAAACTATTTTTCAAGAAATTTAGACACCATACTTATTGCTAGATATTTTGGTGTTGCAACTGTAGGGTTTTATGAAAAATCTTATCAGTTAATGCGCTACCCTTTGCAAATGTTCACTTTTGCTATTACACCTGCATTACAGCCAGTGCTTACCAAATATAAGGATACACCTGAAATTGTAAAAAACGAGTTTTACAAAGTGGCCTTTAAATTAAGTCTCTTGGGTATATTTGCATCTACAATATTATTTTATAATGCAAAAGATGTAATATTTATCCTCTTTGGAAGTCAATGGGGTCAAACTATTCCTATATTACAAGTGCTCGCTGTAACAATTCCATTGCAAATGGTTTTAAGTTCTACAGGTGGAATTTATCAAGCTTTTGGTGCGACAAAGGACATGTTTAAGTGTGGCGTTTTTTCTTCTTTTCTAAATATATTAGCAATTTTAATTGGTATCTACTTAGGTAACGTTTTAGTTCTTTGTGGTTTGTTAACTCTTTCTTTTTTTATTAATTACTTACAATGCTTTTATGTATTACATAACAATGTTTTTAAGGCTAAGCTTGATTTTAAGTTTTTAAGTATAAGTTTAATTATTTTAATTCCATACACTAATTTCTTCTTTTTTGAGCAAGCTTATGTTTTTCCAAGCAACTATTTACAGGCCGTTTTAAATGTTCTTTTATTTTCGGCTTTTGCTCTCCCTTTAATTTTAGTGCTTTATTTTTTATTTAGAAAAAAGTTTATTAATTAATATCAAAAGGAATAATAATGATATTACCAGTAATTATGGCAGGTGGTTCAGGTACTCGTTTATGGCCGTTATCGCGTGGCAATTATCCAAAACAATTTTTAGCGTTGGATGATTCAAATACAACAATGCTACAACAAACAATCAAACGTTTAGGTGGCATTGAGCATTCGCCAGCTATGCTTATCTGTAATGAAGAACATCGCTTTATTGCCGCTGAGCAGGTACGTCAACTAGATGTTCAGCATTCAGGTATATTCTTGGAACCTGTCGGACGTAATACAGCTCCAGCTATTGCTTTAGCAGCTCTAAAAGCAATAGAAAATGATCAAGATGCTTTACTACTCGTGCTTGCAGCTGATCATGTTATTGAAAATCCAATAGCATTTCAGGAAAGTGTTAAAAATGGTGCAGAGTTGGCTAAGAGAGGAAAACTAGTCACTTTTGGTATTGTTGGAGATAAGCCAGAAACCGGTTATGGTTATATTAAACGTGGTGAACAATACCAAACAGGCTTTGTAGTTGATAAATTTGTAGAAAAACCAAGTTTCGATGTGGCAGAACAGTACATAGAAAGTGGTAATTATTACTGGAATAGTGGCATGTTTATATTTAAAGCGAGTCGCTATTTAGAAGAATTAAAAACATACCGCCCTGATATTTATTCAGCATGTTCAAGTGCGATGAAAGTTCAGAGTGATGATATGGATTTTATTCGTGTTGATAAAGCTGCGTTTGAAGCATGTCCAGATGAGTCTATTGATTATGCAGTGATGGAACATACCAAAGATGCAGTTGTTGTCCCTATGGATGCAGGGTGGAACGATGTAGGTGGTTTTGCTGCTTTGTGGGAAGTATCAAAACAAGATGAAAGTGGCAATGCATTTAATGGTGATGTAAAAGCTATAAATACAAAAAATACATTAGTTTATAGCGATGACAAATTAATAGCAGCAGTCGGCGTTGAAGACCTAGTAATCATAAATACTAAAGACGCTGTATTAGTTGCACATAAAAATGAATCACAAAAAGTTAAAGCAATAGTACAGCAGCTAAAAGATGAGCACCGAAGCGAAGCTACTTTTCATAGGGAAGTCTATCGCCCTTGGGGTAAATATGACTCGGTTGATAGCGGTGAACGCTTTCAAGTAAAACGTATAACAGTTAAACCAGGTGCTAAGTTGTCGGTTCAAATGCATCATCATCGCGCAGAGCATTGGATCGTGGTTTCGGGTACGGCAAAAGTTCACCTAGACGGAAAAGAGCAATACTTGACAGAAAATGAGTCCGTATACATCCCTATAACTTCGGTACATGCACTTGAAAACCCTGGTAAAGTGAACCTTGAACTTATAGAAGTGCAGTCTGGTTCGTATTTAGGCGAAGATGACATAGTTCGTTTTGAAGATAGATATGGCCGAACATAAAAGTGGGTAATTTGATAGTAATTATATTTAGAGGGCACTATGGATAGTTCGATTATTATTGAACAAAGCGGCATTGAGTTTGGCACTTCAGGAGCCAGAGGATTGGTAACACAGTTTTCAAATGAAGTTTGCTTTGCTTTTACCTTGGCATTTTTAAGCACTCAAGGCGAGGTAAAACGAATTGCATTAGCAATTGATAATCGCCCAAGTAGTCCTGCAATTGCTAAAGCATGTTTTAGTGCTGCCAGAGCAATGGGTGTTGAGGTTGATTTTTACGGAGTTATACCAACGCCTGCCCTTGCTTTTAAATCTCAAGAGGATTCAGTACCGGCAATAATGGTAACAGGCAGCCACATCCCATTTGATCGCAATGGGTTAAAGTTTTACACCAAAACAGGTGAAATTACTAAGGCAGACGAAACAAATATCTTATCAGTTAAAGCTCAAGTTAATCATGTCTCACTTTTCACTTTGCCAGAACCAAGTAAAGTTGCTTTTGAGTTATATTTAGAACGCTACTTGAGTGTTTTTTCAAATGATTTACTTAAGAATAAAAAAATTGGTGTTTATCAGCACTCAAGTGCTGGGAGAGAACTTTATCCATTATTATTCAGAGCATTAGGTGCAGAGGTTGTTTGCCTTGGTTACAGCGATAATTTTATACCAATAGATACTGAGGCTGTAGGCGAATCTGATAGAAAGCAAGCGAAAGTTTGGTCTACAGAATATAAGCTGGATGCTATATTTTCTACAGACGGTGACGGGGATCGTCCTTTACTTGCCGATGAAAATGGGAATTACTTTACCGGTGATATTTTGTGTTTATTAGCAGCTAAAAGTTTAGGGATTCAATCACTTTCTGTTCCTGTAAGTTGCACTAGTTCAATTGAGAAAAGTGGATTCTTTAAAAAAGTAATACGCACTAAAATTGGTTCCCCTTACGTGATTGAGGCATTTAAAGCGCTTCAAGAAGATTACAGTAGTGTTGCCGGTTTTGAAGCTAATGGCGGGTTTTTATTAGCTTCTGATATCTATATAGAAAATACAAAAATCACTCGTTTAGCTACAAGAGATGCATTGTTGCCTGTGTTAGCGGTATTAAGCCTTATTGGCAATCAGAAGCTTTCGTCAGCGTTAGAGCTTTTGCCCCATCGTTTTACCCATAGCGATAGATTACAAAATATCGATAAAGAGTTGAGCTCATCTATTATTAATTTAGGGAAGCAAGAAATAGAAAAACTTTTATTGATTTTAAATCTAGAGGGTCTAAAAATAGCTAGTGTTATTGATATAGATGGCCTTCGTTTAACCTTCAGTAATGAGGACGTTGTGCATATAAGGCCTTCGGGTAACGCACCTGAGTTAAGATGTTATACCGAGAGTAATAGCTTTCTAAATGCAAAAAAATTGGCCGATAAAGTATTGGCATCTATTAAACATTACATTAAATCTTAGGCATTTATAATAGTGGCTTTTTTTATAAGGTAAAGTAACTTCTTACCAACCTCGTCTTTTTATTCATTAGTGATTATTAAGGCGAGATTTATAAAAATCAAATCTTTAGCTTTTAAGCCCCTACCAAATTATTTCCTACTTGCAGATGTTAAGTTAAGTGTTTTTAACTTATACGCTAATAAGCTTTTATTTTTTCTCTCAGTATATTTTGTCTTAAAAACTTGTTTTCTAGCTGTTGATTAAGCAGGGTTACAGTATTGTGATTTTGTTAACGCTTAATTAACATGTGGTGGTACTTTAATATTTTAATTGTGTTTTTTTAGTTTATTTCAGCTTTTTATTTTATCGTAAGTTATTGATTTTAACTTTTGTTCCTGTTTTGTATTATTAAAAGTGGTACTTTCGTAGTGTTTTTTGTTCCTTTTGATTTTATTTGTGTATATAATGTTCACCAAGAACTAAATAAATTAACTTTCATTAAACAAATGACTTTAACTTGGTGCCTATAGTGCACTTTTTCATTTTCGAGGGATAAAATGACTAATTCAATACTAAAATTTAAAAAGTTAAGTGCAGTGATCGCACTTACTTTAGCTAGTTCTACAACACTGGCTGCAGATTTAGGCGTTGCCAATAATTTTTCTGCATTTGTTTTTAATGATTTTAAATCGAATTTTGGCCGTGCAGATGGTGCAATTGCAGCAGGTGAAATAGACCTTAAAGGTTATAGCGTAGGTTACACTCGCCCATACAGCCCTGAAGAATATTACCTAATTAGTGAATCAACCATCGATTTTAAATATGGTCGCCAATATGTAGGTAGCATGGTAGCTGGTGGCGGTACTGATGTTCACTGGAGTGTTCGTTGGGGTATGGAGTGGGGCTCTAAAATCCTTTCTAATCAAGATGAATCGGCACTTCCATTTAATTTTGATGAACAAGAGCAATACTACAAAGATTTGAGTACGCAATTAAGTGAACTGGATGAAACAGGCACAGTATACCGTAAATGGGGTGGCCTTTATTTACAAGGTGATGGCAGTTCAGATAGACAAGTATTTAATTTAGATGCACGTGACTTTGCTAAAGCGCATACTTTTAAAGTGTGGGATATCCCTGCTGATGCCACTGTAATTTTTAATATTACAGGTGATGACAATGTAGTTGTGAAAGGCAAGAGTTTTGCACGTTTACGCCACCATTCAAGTAAAACAGTATTCAACTTTACTAATGCACAAAAACTAGATATTAAGGGCAATCGTTGGCAAGGTGTGATACTAGCACCCCATGCTGATGTTAGAGGTGTATACGGCACTGCAAAAATGCCTATTATTGGTCAAAGCTTTTATGGCTCAATGGCACTATTAGGTGGCGAGTTTGATGGTGAATTACCATCAGTAGCTCAACCAATTAAGCCTTTCGCTTTAGAAGAAAAGTGGCATTGGAATTCAAGTGATTTTTTACCGGAATATAATCAAGTTATTTCTACACCTATTGTTGTCCAGCTTAATGACGATAATGGAGATGGTCTAATCGATAACAGTGATGTTTCAGATATTGTGGTTACTACTTATAAAGACAACCTCTTTTATAAGACGGGTTTAGTTCGTGCTTTAAGTGGGGTTGATGGTACTGAATTATGGAATTATGAAAACGGTGGCGTATTTAGCGATACTCGTCATTCTCTAGCCGCAGCAGATTTAGATGGTGATGGTTTTGTAGAGATAATTACAAATGATCAAACGTCAGACGTTTTACAGGTAATTAATCACCTCGGTGAAGTTAAAAAAGAGTTTATAAAAGTAGGAAAGCCAAGTGGTGAGATT
Source organism: Pseudoalteromonas sp. MER144-MNA-CIBAN-0113 (assembly GCF_040308965.1). Lineage (NCBI taxonomy): Bacteria > Pseudomonadati > Pseudomonadota > Gammaproteobacteria > Alteromonadales > Pseudoalteromonadaceae > Pseudoalteromonas > Pseudoalteromonas sp. MER144-MNA-CIBAN-0113. The sequence continues at coordinate 8,758 of NZ_JBEOOG010000048.1, read as the reverse complement.
ACGCTGACTGACATAAATAATGATGGTGTTATTGAAATCATAGCTGGGAATAATGTGTTTAGCTATGAAACTGGTTTTATGTTTTTAACTAATGATAAAGCTCTTTCATCTACAAGCTTCGATTCTAATGGTAACGGTAACCAAGAGATCCTTACAGGTGGGGGCTTATACGACGCTGATGGCGTTAAATTATGGCAATTTAGTGCACCAGGGAATATGTTGTTTAGTGCAGTTGCAAATTTAGATGACGATTTAAATCCAGAAATTGTTATTAGCAATCCAATTGGTGACAGCGTACTTGCGGTACTTGAACACGATGGTAATGTGAAATGGCAAATTAATAATACCACCAACCCTGGAGGCGGGGCTCAAGCCGTTTCTAACTTCCTCGGTGCTAATGAAGTAGGCATTGTACATTCTGGAAGTAAAGCTTTTGATATGTACAATAAGGATGGACAGCTTATTTGGTCTGTTCCAAAATTAGATGGAAGTAATCGATTAGGTGTAACTGCTTTCGATTTTAACGGCGATGGTATTGATGAAGTTATCGTTCAAGAGCGCCTAATTGTTAAAGTACTAAATGGGTTGGATGGTAAATTACTAGCTTCTGCTGCTAATTCTACCTTAGCGTTATGGGAGTATCCTTTAGTAGTTGATCTTGCTGGTGATAATGATGCTGAACTTATTGTTACCTCTAACAATTCTAAGGCCGATTACAGTATAAATAATGGTGTAACGGTTTACGGATCAGTTGAAGGTAGTCTGCCATGGAAAAATGCAACCCGCATTTGGAATCAACATTCGTTTCATCAAACAAATATTGGTCAAGATGGTAAAGTACCAACTGTAGAATTACCAAGTTGGTTAAATAACAATACTTACCGCTCTAGTACACTTAAATAAAAGTACTTTTAGCAAATGAAAGCCAATTAACTTTTAATTGGCTTTTTATTATTAAATAGTTGTTTAAAATAATTGGCAATTAATAATCACGTTGAATTTGAGGTTTTTTTGTCGAACTTACAGCAAGATCCAGCTATTAGAAGTTTATTAGAGCGAATGCCTAAAAACATTCAATCTACCTTTACCGATGAACAGTTAGCGCATTTAAAAATAGCCATTGGCGCTAGGCAGTGGGGTAACCATACTGTTGATTGCAGAGGCGTAGTTAAGTTTTTTAAATACCGTTATTACTATGTTTTTTTAGCAGGGCGAAATAGGCGAGCGCTCAGTGCTAAAGAGCAAAAAATAGCAAGGTTTACTCAAGCAGTATTTTTAAGCTTGGCAGTCACGTTTACTATTTTACTTACATTGCTGGTTTTATATTTGATTAAGTCAGCATTGGGAATTGATATTTTTGAAGGATATTCGTTTGGTGTTTGGAGTTGGTTTAAGGGGTTATTTAATTAAACTTAAATAAAATGTGAGTATTCTTTTTGATACTTAATGAACAAAGTAAGAGTTAGCAAAAAGATTTAAACATGAATTTTAGTACTTTTGTCGGAATCAGTAATTGAACAAAATTGGCTAATACTATATCATCCCCGTGGATTTTGTGGGGCTTTACTCATACTGAATTAGCTATAAGGAATTAAGCAAAATGACATCTCCAAGGACTTTTAAACCTTCAGGTTCCTCTGATGCCAACTTTTACCGATTATTTGATATATTTGCGTTATTTTTAGCTTTTCAGTGCGCAGCTCTTCTTTATGATTTTAAACTCACTCCTATATATGCTGTTTCTGCACTAACCGTTGCACTTAGTTTTTTATACAGCGCTGAGCTGTTTTCTACTTATCGCTCTTGGCGTGCAGGGAAATTTAGAACAATGGTAATGTGTGCATGGGGTAGTGTGCTTATTGCTTTTGCGTTTTTATTAGTTGTGTCTTTTGTATTTAAGTTTACCGAGTCACTTTCTCGTGTTGGTGTGGTTATTTGGTTTTTACTAAGTGTGGCGTATTTATATATTTGGCGCTTAGGGGTTTATTGGTATAAACGTAGTCGCCGTAAGTTAGGATTATCGCAACGCAATGTTGCCATTATTGGTGCTACAGAGTCTGCTGCTTATTTACATGCTGAAATTGTAAAACACGATGAGTTAGGATTTAATTTTAAAGGCTTTTACGATGACAGAAGCCCTGAACGTTTGTTTGAACAACTTGAACAGCAGGGTGTTGAGGGCGGTATACAAAGTGCAGTAGATGCAGCTCGCAATGGCGAAATAGATATACTGTATATAGCACTCCCCATGAAAGCGCAAAAACGTATAGCCGATATTTTATTACAGTTAGGTGATACGACCGTTGATGTGCACATAGTGCCTGACTTTTTACTCTCGAACTTAATACATGCACGTATTGAGCATGTGGGTGATGTTGATACATTAAGCGTGTTTGAAGCGCCATGTATTGGTACTCACGAATTTATAAAGCGAACAGAAGATATTGTTGTTTCAGCTATTATTGTTACCTTAATCACCCCATTATTATTGACTATTGCTGTCGCAATAAAGCTGACATCTAAGGGGCCTATTATATTTAAGCAAGACCGCTATGGCTTAGATGGGCAAAAAATAAAAGTGTGGAAGTTTCGCTCGATGACGGTGACCGAAAACAGCGATGTAGTGACTCAGGCAACCAAAAACGATGCCCGAATAACTCCGTTAGGTGGCTTTTTGCGCCGTACTAGCCTTGACGAACTGCCGCAGTTTATAAATGTTTTAAAAGGCGATATGTCGATTGTTGGCCCAAGGCCTCATGCGGTTGCCCACAACGAAGAATACCGAAAAAAAGTAGAGTTTTATATGTTTAGGCATAAAACCAAACCGGGTATTACCGGTTGGGCACAAATTAACGGCTGGCGAGGCGAAACCGATACTTTAGATAAAATGGCCAAGCGAGTTGAATACGACCTACATTACATTAAACATTGGTCTTTATGGTTTGATGTTAAAATAATTTTTATGACAATTTTTAAGGGATTTAAAAGTGAAAATGCGTACTAATACAATTACCACTTTACTTGTTGCTTTAGGCTTATCAGCACCAGCTTTGGCAGTAGAATTACAACCAGGCAGTGTAATGACTAAAGACGGCGCTGAGATTACACCTACGCTGCAACTAGGTGTGAGCAGCAACGACAACTTTTTTATGACGCCGTCTGCCACTCAGTCACGTTTAATATGGAATATAGCGCCGAGTATAGAAGCGCTTATTGAAGACGGCCCTGACAGTTATAAATTTGATATTGCATCTAGCACGTCGTTTCATAATAAAGACACTACCGATAACTTTACCCAAGTTAATGTGGGTGCCGGCGTACATAAAGAGTTTACTAGCCAACACCGCTTAGATGTTACAGGCGATGCTGATTGGTTATACGAGCCACGCGGTGCGGGTTTAACTGAAGGCCAGGGCAGCGCACTAGATGAGCTTGTAAATTATCAGCAACAAAACCTAACTGCTCGTTACGAATATGGTGCAGAAAGCTCTAAAGCTCAGGTTGCTTTTACAGCAGGTTATTATAACAAAAATTATCAGAACTTTACTGCAGTATCTCAGTACCGTGATTACGACAAGCCTATGCTAGGTATTACAGGTTATTATAATACCCAAGCTGGTACGCGTGCCTTTTTAGAAGTTAAGCAAGAAAACTACCAATACGACGTTATCGATTCAAACGGTATTTCACGTGACTCAGACGACGTAAAAGTATTATTGGGTATGGAGTGGGAAGCCACAGCCGTTACTACTGGCTCGTTTAAAGTGGGTTATCAAAATAAAGATTTTGAGTCAAACCTGCGCGATAACTTTAGTGGTTTAAGTTGGGAAGCTGCTGCAGTTTGGAAACCTCTTACTTATTCATCACTACAGTTGGTTACTAGCCGTGCCGCTAAAGACCCATTACTAGAAGGCGATTACATTCGCGAAAGTGTTTATGGTGCAACGTGGCAGCATGATTGGAGCGATTTTTTAAGCTCGGTAGTAAGTGCTAATTATGTTGACCAAGAATATTCAGGTAACTTAAACCGTAAAGATAAAGTTAAAAATGCTCGACTAGGTTTAAATTACTTAGCCAGTAACTTTGGTATGGTAACCGGTTATGTTGATTTTATTGATCGCAATTCTACCCAGACTAATATTGAATTTGACCGCGTAATTGTTGGCCTTAACTTTACATTTGCATTAAAGGGAAATGAATGAAGGTTAAAATTTTAACGGGCTTAATATTATTACTGAGCTTTTGTAGTTTTGCGAACGATTCGCAAAACTACATTTTAGGTGCAGGTGACAAAATAGAAATTAAAGTATTTGGCCAGCCCGATTTAGATGTAACCTCATTGCTTGGTAATAGCGGTGAGATAAACTACCCATTTTTAGGTAAGGTTAAACTAGTTGGTTTAAGCGTTTCGCAAGTTGAGCAAACAATAAGCGAAGGCTTACAGCCTGACTATTTAGTTAACCCTAATGTATATGCGCAGGTAGTAGAGTATCGACCTTTTTATATTCATGGTGAAGTTAAAGAACCAGGTGCATATCCTTACCAACCTGCTATGACAGTAAATCAAGCAATAGCATTGGCCGGTGGGTTAACCGAGCGTGCCTCAGTTGATAAAATATTTATTTTTAAAGAGCAAACCAAACAGCAGCAACAAAAAGGTAGTTTAAACAGCCAAATTGCAGCGGGTGACACCATAAAAATAGAACAGCGCTTGTTTTAAGCAGTTTAAGGCAGTAATTAAAAAATGAATTCACACTCTGAAAAACCTAGCAACAACGAGGAAGTTATTGATTTAAGTGCTTACCTTAATGTTATTAAGCAAAGCAAATGGAAGATTTTAGGTTTTGCTATTGTAGTTACATTGCTCACTATAATGGTTGCTTTAACGTTAGTGCCTAAGTATGTAGCCACAGCCACTTTATTGATTGAGTCGGAGCAAACCAAGGCGGTGAGTTTTGACGAAATATATGGCTTAGATTCTACTAAAAAAGAATATTACTTAACTCAGTTTGAAGTGATTAAGTCAAACAGTATTGCTCGTGAGGTAATTACTAAACTCAACTTAAAAGATCATTCCGACTTTATTGCTAAGCCTTCACTCACTGGTGAGCTAAAAGGTATGGTTAAGCAATTACTGCCTTTTTTAAATAAAAAAGAAAGCTCTGTTCTTACAGTTGAGGAGCAAGCCGAACGTGAGATGCTGGGCTTACTTGCTGCGTTTAAGTCTCGTTTAACGGTGTCTCCAATTCGTAATACCCAATTAGTGCAAGTAAGTTTTGAGTCGAGCGACCCTAAGCTTGCAGCTTTAGTGGCTAATACCGTTGGTGAAGTTTACATAGAAAGTCAAATGCGCGCCAAAATGGGCATTACTCAGCAGGCATCGAGCTGGTTAAACACGCGTTTATCTGAATTACGTATACAACTAGATAGCTCTGAAGTGCGTTTACAAGCTTACCGAGAAGAACAAAAATTGGTTGATATAGAAGGTATTGCAGGTTTGGTTACCCAAGAGCTTGAGCAAACCTCAAAACAGCTAGTAGATGCGCGAGCGACTAAAAATAACCTAGAAAGCATTAACCGTGTTATTAACGAATATGGTAACGATAACATAGAGTTACTTGGAAGCATGCCTGAAATTACTTCGCACCGTGTAGTACAAGATGTTAAACGCGAAGTAGTATTGGTTGAGCGTAAGGTGAGTGAGCTTAGTGAGGTTTACGGCCCTAAACATCCTAAAATGATTTCAGCTAAAGCTGAGCTTGCTACAGTTAAAACTAACCTTAACAAGCAAATAAAAGGGTTAATTACGGGTATTGAAAAAGAGCTTAACAGAACCACACGCACTGTAAATGCGCTTGAACGCGACTTAGCTAAAATTCGTGCTGAATATCAAGATATTACCCGCAAAGAAACCCAATATAATCAGTTAAAGCGTGAAGTTGAGACAAATCGTAATATTTTTAATACCTTTTTATCACGCTCTAAAGAAACCGAAGTAACCAGTGATTTTAGCTCTGCAGCAGCGCGTTTTACAGACCGTGCTTTTGCACCAAATGAACCGAGCAAGCCTAACAAAAAGTTAATTGTTATTTTAGCTTTTGCGGCTAGTTTAGGCTTTGCGGTAGTAATGACCTTTGTTTTTGATGCCTTAAACGATACAGTTAAAAATAAAAATGATGTAGAAAATAAACTCGCGCAGCGTATGCTTGGTTTGTTGCCTCACGTTGCAGTTCCTAAAAAGAGCTATTTTCCGATTCATGCTTATTTAGAAGATACCTATCGCCGTTTTGCTGAGTCGGTACGTACCTTCCGTACTAGTTTATTGTTAACTCATCTTGACCGTGCGCATCAGGTTATTGCGGTTACCTCTACCTCCCCAGGAGAGGGTAAAACCACCACCTCTGCTAATTTAGCGATGTCGTTGGCACAAATGGGCAAGGTATTACTGATAGATGCCGATTTACGTAAACCAACGTTAGCTAAACGTTTTGATATACCGGTATTTCACCCAGGTTTAAGTAATTTAATGATTGGTACAGATCAATTAGCTGATTGTGTGCACCTTGATACTCAATCGGGTGTCACTATTATGCCAAGCGGGCAAATACCGTCTAATCCACTTGAGCTTTTATCAAACCCACGTTTTGCCGAATTATTTGGCGAGTTAAAAGCGCAGTACGATCATATTATTGTGGATACACCGCCTACACAAGCGGTAAGTGATGCATTGGTAATTGCGCAAAGTGTAGATTCGGTAGTTTATGTTGTTAAATCAGATATTACCCGTATTAAACCTATTACAGCCGGCCTTGAACGTTTATTTGAAGTAAAAGCTCACGTTGCTGGTGTGGTACTAAACAAGGTAGATATGAGTAAATCTAAAGATGAGCATAGCCATGGTTACTATGATTATTACGATTACTCACAGCAACCAGAAAAGCCTCAAGTGTAATTAAGTAATTTATGATTGATATTCATACGCATATTTTGCCGGGTATTGATGATGGCGCTAAAGATTTAACTGAATCTTTGGCGCTTTTGAAATTGGCCGAAAGCGATGGTATTACTCATATGGTGGCAACGCCACATATACATGTGGGGCGCTTTAATAATGCGACGGCTCAAATAAAAAACGATTTAGAGAGTTTAAAGCGAGAGGCAAAAAAAGAAGGTATTAATGTAAAGTTGGCTGCCGCTGCTGAAGTACGTTTGGACATAGAGCTTATGGCAATGGTGATGGCTAATAAACTGCCTTTTATTGGTAAAATAGTAGACAAAAGCGTGTTGTTATTAGAGTTACCGCATTCACACATGCCGCAAGGTTACGATAAGTTTATTCAGTGGCTCGCTAAACAAAATATACGCGTTATTATTCCGCACCCAGAGCGTAATCGCGATATTCAGTCAAATCTTTATTATATTCAACACTTGAACCAATTAGGTTGCGATTTTCAGCTAACGGCATCGAGTATTGAAGGTGAGTGGGGCGAAAGCGCTCAAGCGATATCTTTGCAAATGCTAAAAGATGGTTTAGTGAACTATGTTGCCTCTGATGCTCATTCAGTAAAGCGCCGACCTCCTATATTGAGCCAAGCTAGAAAAACAGTAGCGCAGTTAATAGGTGAAGAGCAGGCCACAATGCTTTTTATAACTAACCCGCTGCAGCTAACCGAGTGCTTATTTAATGACTAAATTAAACATGTTCAAGGTAGTTCCTGCTGCTATATTAGCCATGATAGTACTTGTTATCGCTTATACCAGCATGCAAAGTATGCGTGCAAATGCGTGGTACTTTAATGCACTTAATATTGTGCAAGAGTCGGATGGTGCTTTATCTGGCTCATCGCTTCAGGCGGCAGAAAATGCAATTACATTGGCTACTAATATGGATCCTGAGCATCCTCATTATTGGCATTTTTTAGCCCATATAAAATTACTAAGCCTCAGTGGTGTTGATACCACATCAAGTGATCAAGCCGAACAAGTTAAGCAAACATATCAACAAGCTGAGCAGGCGTTATTAAAGTCGGTTGAGCTTAGACAAACTTGGGCACAAACTTGGATGAGCTTAGCGCAGGTTGTAAGTTATCAAGAGGGGCCAACAGAGCGGGTATACAATTATATTCAGCAAGCCAAAAAAGTAGGCCCATATAAGTTAGATATTCATTTAGGCATTATTCAAATTGCGTTAATGCACTGGAGTGAACTACCACCTACCTACAAAGCCCTTTATGTGAATGAGCTTAAATTAGCTTCTAAATATGGTTATAAATTTTATGATGTGTTTAGTATGGCTGAGCAAATGAATCGTTTGCCAATAGTGTGTTTATCGCTGCAATTTGGTTCTCATTATGAGGCTATCAGAGGCAGTTGGATGTTTAATAAATACTGTGGTTAAAATACCCTCTTCGAGCAACGAGCAACGAGCAACGAGTAACGGGTTTCGGGTAACGGGCCTTGAACCTCGCAGCTCGTCTACTCTGAACTTTAACCTTTTTTGAACCACAGAGAGCACCGAGGCGCTTCGCGCTGCACAGAGAAAAAGCTTCAATTTTGGAAATCTAATAACTAACAACAGTTCTTTAATCTTTGTCTGTAATTACTTCCTCTGTTTTCTCCTATCCTCTGTGGTAAATAAATTTTTAAGAGCTTATTGTAAAGCACAGGTCCGGTTGTCGGATCCCCCCTGTGTCAGGATAGTTGTCGCCTCTAACATTTAGCAGAGGCAAATAAAATGAGACGTCAATTTACACAAGAA
>NZ_JBEOOG010000047.1:0-31817 GCF_040308965.1 Pseudoalteromonas sp. MER144-MNA-CIBAN-0113 | reverse complement strand
CATCCATGTAGGCAACAAAGAGTAAATCGCCCCTAGGCAGAACCCTTCGGGCAGCGCCTGTTTGGCATTGATGCTGCATTATCGCCTATTTATGGGGAATAACCACATAGGCTCTGCCTTGCCTAAATACCAAACAGACTGCTGCAAATTCAACCTTGAAAGGTCAACAGACCCTAATTACTTATCAGTCTAATTATTTATCACTCATCACTTTACGAACAACCGGCTCAAGGCTTGCCATTCCCCACTGCTTGCCTGTTTCAATCGCAGACTCTATATCTGCACCTTGTTGATGGGCTGAAATAGCCATTAACGCACCAACACGATTACTGCTCGCACAATGAACAACCACTGACTCACCTTTAAGTTCTTCTAAAAGGCTAGCTAATCGTTTTGCATTGTCGATGTTTATATCTTGTGCACCTGCAATCTCAATTGCGTGGTAATTCATTCCTAAAGAATTGACTAACGCGCCTTCATCCCAGTCTTGCTCATCTGCTGCACGTAAATTAATAACATGCTTAACATTAGCTTGTGACAGTTGCTTAAACTGCTCATCAGTCGGTTGCGCTGCTGAAAAAACTAAGTTGTTATGTGCTGCAAAGTTTTTAATATTAGCGTTATTTACCACATCTATAGCTACTGGCTGCTCGCCCGCTATCACTGCTGACACTGCAATGGCTGCAATAAATACACTTGTACAGAGTTGTTTGATTAATTTCATACTATCCCCTCAAAGTAACTCATTTTGATTTTTAAAAATGCGCTTTTAATTGCTCTATCTGCTCATTAGTATAAGGCACACTCGGAAACTTGCCCCATACCGGCGCAGGCCACGCAATATCTGTTTTAAAACGCGCGATATGATGAATATGTAGTTGTGGCACCATATTACCCAATGCGGCTACATTTAACTTATCAGGATTAAACACCTCCATTAACAAATGACTGAGTTTCGCTGACTCGTGTAAATAAGTAATTTGTTGCTGCTCGGTTAAATCAATAATCTCTTTTAAACCCGCTATTCTGGGGACCAATACAAACCAAGGATATTGGCTGTCGTTTAATAGCAACACCTTACAAAGTGGCCAATCAGCCAGTTCAATACAATCTCTTTTCAGTTCAGGTGCTAAGGTAAATGATGTTTTGCTCATGTTAAAGTCCTTAGATTATTTTACCGCACACTTTATAGCATTTAGTTGCAGTTGCACACGCTTGTGCTTTACCATCGAGATAATTTTATGTAAGTAAAGGCAATCCTGTGTTAAAAAAACTAAAACATCTCTCACTGGCAATTCCCCTACTCGCGGGCGCATTAAGCGCAGAAGCTGAGCCGCTAACGCTTGAGCGTATATTTGATGATCCGAGCTTAGCAGGCAAATCTCCGGTACAACTTAAGTTTTCGCCTGATGGTAGCCGGGTTACCTACTTACAAGGTAAAACCGATGACTATAACCGCTACGATTTATGGGAATATAATTTAAAAGATAATACCAACAGGTTGTTAGTTGATTCGGCGCAGTTATTTTCAGGCCCAGAAAATCTCTCCGATGAAGAAAAAGCACGCCGCGAACGCCAACGTATTTTTGGAAAAGGTATCCTTGAATATAAATGGTCAAAAGATGGGAAAGCACTGTTATTTCCTCTTAATGGCGATCTTTATTACTATGACTTAGATGCTAAAAATAGTAAAAAGCTGACTAACACAGACGCATTTGAAACCGATGCGCGTTTCTCTCCAAAAGGAAATTTCGTATCCTTTATCCGAGAGCAAAACCTATATGCACTAGAGCTGGCTTCAGGTAAAGAAATTCAGTTAAGTAAAGATGGCGGTGGCGAAATTAAAAACGGCATGGCCGAATTTGTGGCGCAAGAAGAAATGAGCCGTATGACCGGTTATTGGTGGGCAAATGATGAATCTAAAATCGCCTTTACTCGCGTTGATGAAAGCCCTGTTCAAGAAGCGATTCGTAACGAAATTTATGCTGATGAAGTAAAACTATTTAACCAGCGTTATCCATTTACTGGCACCAATAATGTTGACATTCAACTTGGGGTGGTAAAGCTTAATGATCAAGCAGTTGACTGGATTGACTTAGGCGACGATAAAGATATTTATATTGCCCGCGCTAAGTGGCTAAACGACAGCAATACGCTCTCTTATCAATGGCAAAACCGCTCGCAACATAGCTTAGAATTACGTTTTTACAACACTAAAACAAAACAGCAAACCGTTGCTTTAACTGAAAAAAGTGATACCTGGATCAACTTGCATTTTGACCTTGAATTTTTAAAAGATAAAAAGCATTTTGTATGGGCCTCAGAGCGCGATGGATTTAAGCACCTTTATTTATATCGTAATAACGGCCAACTTATCCGCCAGATTACCGCAGGTGATTGGGTCGTAGATAGCCTAAAAGGGATAGATGAAAAAAATGGCGTTGTTTACTTTGCTGCACGTAAAGATACTGCGCTTGAAAGCCACTTATACAGTGCGCCTTTATTTAAAAAAGGGGGTATGAAGCGCATTACTGAAAAAGGCCAATACCATAATGTCGTTCTAGCTAAAGATAATAAAACTTTCATTGATAATAGCTCATCGGTTAATAAGCCAAATTCAGCTGCACTGCGCAAAATTAATGGTGAGTTTATTACGTGGCTTGAAGAGAATAAGCTTGATGACTCTCACCCACTTACCCCGTATCTAACTGATTTAGCCCAGCCCGAATACGGAACAATTACCGCTGAAGACGGCCAAATTATGCATTACCGTTTATTTAAACCAGCAAATATGGCAAAGGGTAAAAAGCATCCGGTTATTGTCAACGTTTACGGTGGTCCTCATGCTCAGCGAGTAACCAATAGCTGGCGCAGTAAAAATTTATATTTTCAATACATGGCGCAACAAGGTTATGTAATTTTTCAACTTGATAACCGAGGCTCTTACAATCGCGGTAAAAAGTTTGAAGATGCAATTTATAAGCACTTAGGCATTGTAGAAGTGGCGGATCAAATCAAAGGCGTTGAGTTTTTACGTACCCTTGATTACGTAGACCCTGCTCGCATTGGTATTTATGGCCACAGCTATGGCGGTTACATGGCGCTGATGACTATGTTTAAAGCAGGCGATTACTTTAGCGCGGGTGTATCTGGTGCTCCGGTTACCGACTGGGCTCTATACGACACCCATTACACCGAGCGCTATTTAGGTCACCCTGATACTAACGCAAAAGGTTATACCGACAGTGCGGTGTTCCCATACGCTGAAGGCTTAAAAGGCCCATTAATGATTTACCATGGTATGGCCGATGACAACGTATTATTTACCCATGCCACTAAATTGTTTAAACAGCTGCAAGATAACAATCAACAGTTTGAAATGATGACTTACCCGGGCTCAAAACATAGCCTTCGCGGTAAACAAGTTCAAACTCATTTACATCAAACTATTACAAACTTCTTTAACCGTAATTTTAATACAAAGTAACTAAAACTGGGTTAATTATTAGACTAAAGGCTGATGCAAGTATCAGCCTTTTTTTATGCAAATAAGCTATATTGAAACGTCAACAAACAATAATAAAATTCACTTTAAGCGTCTGTTAAGTAAAAGTTCGGCCTTTTCTCTTTATTGTATTCACGCAAACTAGTTAACAAAGAGAGTATTAAAAATACAATATAAGGAAAATAAAACCGTATTAGCCTATATTTTAACTATGCTTATTTAAGAGAAATAATGCTCTGATACGGGAATAAATTTATGCCAAACCTTCGTCGTTTTACTATATTTCAACGTCTAGTCATTTTGGTAGGGATTGTGATTTTTGGTTTAATTGTATTGAGTATTTCGAGTTTAAGTAATCAATATAAATCGCTTAAAAATGAGCAATATCTAAAAACTAAAAATGTGGTGGAAACTGCATATAGCATCATTACACACTACGCAGCGCTTGAACAAAACCAAACACTCACCCGCGCCCAAGCACAATCTCAAGCGATGGCCTCAATACGCTCATTGCGTTACGATGATACTAACTATTTTTGGATCAACAATTACCAGCCAGCCATGGTGATGCACCCAATTAAACCAGCCCTTGAAGGGAAAGATTTAACGAATAATAAAGACCCTGATGGCACCCCTTTGTTTGTTGAAATGGTTGATGTTGTTAAAAAATCCGGCGAAGGCTATGTGCCTTACAAGTGGCCAAAACCCGGCAGCGACGAACCCGTAGATAAAATTGCGTTTGTGAAAGGTTTTGATCAATGGCAATGGATCATCGGCTCGGGCGTTTACCTTGATACCATAGACAACACCTTTTCGCAGCAACGTACCATTATCGTTATCAATGTTGTGATTATGATCGTCGTTGTCGTACTTTTTAGCTACTTTATTGGTCGCAGTATTTTAACGCCAACTCGATTAGCAGCAGAAATGATGAAAGATATATCTCAAGGTGAAGGAGATTTGACCCGCAGTCTAAATGATAGTGGTAATGATGAAATATCTCAGCTGTCGCGGTCATTTAACTTATTTGTATCCAAAATTAGAGAGTCTTTGGTGCTGGTTGCCAAAAGCGCAAACGATGTCAACGAGCATGCCCATGCAGTCGATGATTCTAGCAAAACCAGCCAATCATTCATTGAACTTCAAAACGACAGCTCAACCCAAGTAGCCGCTGCAATGGAGCAAATGACTCATCAAATTCATGATGTTAGCCGTAATGCCGAAGCTGCTGAGCAAGCCGCAAATGATGCTGCTAGTAATGCATCAACGGGTAAAAATGTAGTGTCGAAAACCATTACCGCCATTGAAACCCTCTCTAGTAATATAGAGACCGTGAGCAAAGTAACCGCCGATCTTGCCAATGAAAGTAATAATATTGGCTCGGTACTTGATGTTATTAGAAGCATTGCTGAACAAACCAACCTCTTAGCGCTAAACGCTGCTATTGAAGCTGCAAGAGCAGGTGAACATGGAAGAGGCTTTGCAGTTGTAGCCGACGAAGTAAGAACACTTGCCAGCCGGACAGGTAAAAGCACTGATGAGATTCAAGCTATGATAGCTAAGCTGCAAGAAGGAGCTAAAGCTGCAGTTGAAGCGGTAAAATCTAGCCAAGAGATTTCTATTTCTACGGTTGAACAAGCCTCTTCAGCTAATGAATCACTTGATGAAATAGACAGGCTGGTATCGGTGATCACCGATATGAACGGCCAAATTGCTCGCGCCACAGAGCAGCAAACATCAGCCGCAGACGAGGTGAATTTAAGAATTAATGATTTATCACAATCTACAGAGCAATCATTGGGTAACACCAAAGATTTAACTCGCGCTAGCGACAAACTCAAACAAAGCAGTGTTGAGTTATCAAGCGTGGTATCGCGCTTTAAGCTTAGTTAACCTGAACTCCGGATAATAAATATCTTCCACCAATTAAAAAGCCCTGATTTTCAGGGCTTTTTAGGATTATTTATAGAAAATTATAAACAATAGCGGGCAAATAAACTGCTAACTGCCGCTGCAGTTGGTTTACCATGTTGCCAGTCGCCGCCTTCAACGCCACTACCAGCAATATCCATATGTACATAAGGAAGTGGTAAAGTAGATTCATTACCATGCTTATCTAATCCACCTACCACAGCTAAAAATGCCATAGGGAATTGATGGCCGCGCGCTGTGACAGCAGAAGCCGCATTATTACTAGAAAGCACATCGTCAGCTAAAGTGCGTGGTTTTATAAAATCATAATCTTCACGGCGTGAACGCGACACTTCAGCACCGTCAGCCCATAAATCACCACAATCGGCTAATTGGCGTGAAATATTAGCACTACGCGCGGGCCCATTCTCAACATATGCGCCATAAGGCCCCATCGCGCGCGCAGCGTGCCCTGTTAAGGTTGCCACTGTAAACAACGTTGGATTTATTTCATTTTTAGCTAAATCTTTCATTTCACTAAGTAAATCCCCCATAGCTAAACGCCCTTCGGCATCGGTATTACCAATACGTACTCGCACACCTTCACGGCTAGTAATTATTTCATCAGGGACAAAACAATCTGAACCAATAGAGTTGCGTACAACCGCTAAAAAGGCAATCACTTTAACCCCTTTAGGCTGATAATCGGCTACTGCTTTCATAAATCCAGCAACCGAGGCCGCACCGCCTTTATCGCGGCTCATGCCCGCCATAAAACCACCGACTTTTAAATCTGCACCGCCCGTGTCATAGACTAAACCTTTACCAACAAACATCAGTGTTCGGGTTACTTCGCCCTCAGGCACGTATTCAAGTTTAACAACGCGTGGATGATGACGCTCTACCGCATACGATGCGCGAGCAACGGTACTTAGCATGGGGTAATGCTTATCAATGGCAGCTAAATCATCAATCACATCAACGCTCACCGCACTGTTTTCAAATAACTCAGTACAGTAATCTGCAAAACGTGGGGGGGCCATGCGTTCAGGCTCGGTGCCACATAAATCACGTGCGGCATATTGCCCCGCAGCTAACGCATTGACTGCTTTGATTGTTTGCTCATTGGCATCAATTAAGCCTATTTGAGTAATAGGTTCAATACCTTGACCATGAAACTCACGCGCTTCTAGGGGTTGCCATAATGCTTGGCATGCGCCTAAGTAAGCCACTTCAAGAGCATGTTGATAACGGCTATCCGTATTTAAAGCGGGTAAATAAATAGCAGGGTTAACACTACCTGATGCTTTTGCCTCATTAATGGCTAATTTGGCTGCATCAAAATAACGACGAACGTCGTCATAATCTCTGTTTAAAGGGCCTGTTGGCGCTAACACGACACGTTTACCGGCAATCACTAACAAGGTGACTTGATTGCCTATGCGAGAGTCTACTTGGGCTTGGTCTAAAATTGCATCACGCAGTGGCGTATTTGGTAAATGAGAAAAGTCGTTGCTGATAATAATAAGTGCATCATGCGATGTACAATCTAGGCTTGCACTTACCGGCTTAGCCAGTACTGCTTTTGGATATGCCATAAAAAAGGATCCTGTTAGAAAACGTAGTCCCTATTATTATTTATTTAGCAATTTATAACCAGTGAACTGCGATAACCTGCATATTTACTGGCAACTTGGAGTTACACGTTTTACACATCTAAAATACTGAGCTGTAAATTATGCTCTGGTTGATTTTTAATACCCACGCCAATTCCTAATAAGCGCACCGGTTGTTGTAATCCACGTTGATAGGCTTTGGCGAGTAACTCTTTAAAAATAGCCGTGTTTAATTGATGCGCAGCTTGATCTGCTGAGGTCACTACAAAATTAGCAAATTTAACTTTAACACTTAATTTATTAATTTTATGTTGTAGTTGCTGTTTATTTAATCGAACCACGAG
Organism: Pseudoalteromonas sp. MER144-MNA-CIBAN-0113; assembly: GCF_040308965.1. NCBI lineage: Bacteria > Pseudomonadati > Pseudomonadota > Gammaproteobacteria > Alteromonadales > Pseudoalteromonadaceae > Pseudoalteromonas > Pseudoalteromonas sp. MER144-MNA-CIBAN-0113. The sequence continues at coordinate 24,441 of NZ_JBEOOG010000047.1, read as the reverse complement.
TTCATCTAACAGTTGCGGTAATTGTTCAAGGCATTCATCTAGGCTGTTTTTGTTGTATTCATAAGTATGTTCCACACTCAATGACTTACGAATCCGCTCGGTGGAAACACGCCCTATATGCTCACCCATGCACTTTTGATATAACGATACACCAAAATTACCCACATGCTGTTGCATCCAATTAGCCCCTTTTTCGCGCACACCTTGCCCCGTGTATAACCCTTTTAAATTAAGCTTTTCTAGAGTTACTTTACCCACTCCTGGAATTTTACCTAATGGCAATTGGGCTAAAAACGAGTCAACCTGCTCAGGCAATACCACAAATTGCCCATTAGGCTTATTTTCATCACTGGCTATTTTGGCAATAAACTTTATTGGGGCAATACCTGCAGATGCAGTCAGTCCTGTGGTATTAAAAATATCGGTACGAATTTGCTCTGCAATTAACGTTGCACTGCCCTTAAAAGCAGTACTATGGCTCACATCTAAATATGCTTCATCAAGCGAAAGAGGTTCTACAAGGTCAGTATAGCGGTTAAAAATGGCGCGGATCTGTGTTGATACTTGTTTATAAACAGCCATTCTTCCAGGCACAATAACTAAGTCAGGGCAAAGCTGTTTGGCATGATAGTTAGACATAGCAGAGCGCACCCCATACTCTCTAGCAATATAGTTAGCGGTAGAGAGCACTCCACGGCGACTATTTCCGCCAATTGCCAGTGGTACGCTTGCAAGCTTAGGATTGTCGCGCATTTCTACGGCCGCATAAAAGCAGTCCATATCATATCTTACCTTGTTTAATTTAAGTTGAAATATTGACAAACCAGTCTAGAGTTAGAGTACTGTTAATTTTGTCAAGAAAAGTAATGTAAGGATAATATGGTGATTAAATGCAAGAAGGTGGAAGGAATTGAGTTTGGCCTACACACACTAACATCATACGTTTTACTGCAAGATGGCTTACCCCTTGTTGTACCAACTGCATTCTTATTTAATACTGCGAAAAATAACAAATTTAAAACTGTTAGAACTTATCAAAACCCGATCAAGCAATTTTTCACAATGATTGAGAATTCTATAAGAGCAGATGGCTCTATTAGCGATTGGAACTCATTAACCGATAATGAAATGTCCGGCTACCTCTATGGCTATTTAAGACAGAAAAAAAAGCTCAAGGATAGCTCAATACAAACGCATATCGCTGCTATATCAGAATTCTATCGTTATGCATATGACTACGGCTTTACGACACATATTCCTGACTTTTCATTTTCTTATCAAGACACTGGTGACACATCGACATTCCTTCGTAATATTTCAATAGAAATGCACGACATATACTTTACTGAACAAGAATTCGAGGATAAGTTAGTTGCCCAAGTTAGAAGCAAAGGGGACTTTATTAATGAACGAAATGAACTGATTTTGGCACTTGGTTACCAGGCAGGTTTTCGCTCTGGTGAGGTTGTTCTCGAAGAGAACATGAATATTGAAAAACTCAGACAAAAATTACCTGAAGTTGAAAATCGATTGCCCTCTACATTAAAATTCGACGTGTATGGTAAGGGAAGCGTATACCGAACTGTTATTTTCCCCGTTACTTTAGTGGATAGAATTTACAAATTTTTATGGGGTCGGGCAAGACACATTAAAAATGGCAATTTAATTTGTATGAAAAATGGGAAGCGCATTGTAAGCGATACCTTTGCAACCAAATTATTTCGTAAATGTGCAGACCATTATTGTCTTCGTCCCGAAATTACAGCTACTGAGCGTCTGCGTTGGAAAAATCGGAGCTATCACAAAGGACGAAAATGTTTTGCTACTAATGCTGTTTCTTTGTGTATGGCATTAAAAATGGACCCTTGGGTCTACGTACCTCAGTGGATGGGGCATACACAAAAAAGCACTACCTTTAAATACATCTATTTTGACGCACTGCTTAATAAACGAGAGGCCGTACTAACTAAATTAAGTCTTGATGATACTAAGTATGGCAAGCATCACTACGCAAAAAAAGGACGTGGATGATGAGTATTGAAGAAACTGAAGATACCACTGGAAGCATTAACTCTATTGATGCAACATTTATATCTCTTGAAAATATGGCTCCCGCTACCGTAATTCCGATTAAAGTTTCAGAGACTGAAGTAACAGTGTTTTGTCAGTCAAGCGGCTGCACAAAACCTATTTTTAAAAAACTTAATATCCCTGTTGGCTATGAACACTTGCACATTATGCGCAATGTAATTTTGTATTTGCAATCAAATGACTTTTTGAAGAAAAGACCTTTAACTAAATATAACGAAATAACCAGGCAGACAAATTTCTTTACATTTATTACCAAGCACACACAGTATTTAAACGATGGTGTACCACTCAATGTATATGAAGAATACCTTCGCTATCGAACGAAACAATCAAAAATAAGTTTCTATAACGAAATGCTCAGTATAGTTGAACCTACAAAATGGCTGTTGAGGCAAAAAAATTACGCTCTACTTCCTGTATTTACTACCGATTTCATATCATATCTAGCGTTTGCGCCAGATATACCTAGCAACAGATATAATTCCACACCGGAGCCGTCATTAGTCGATTTATTTGGTGCGCAGAACTGTCCTTACAATGATACAGATATGATCAAAGCGCTTCGCCTCGCGTGTTGTTTCTTCAATGAAAAACTTGGCACTATGCGGTCTGATTTGTTGCAAGATAAAGTTCTTCAGCAATGGATAGCTAAACTGAAAAAAAACAATCTGATCAATCCATTGTTTTCAGCATGTTTTCAACCTCATTTATCTATAAAATGTAAAATGATCTACAGTCAAACAAGCCCTGATAAATATCAAATAATAAAGAGTGCCTATAACCATTTATATAAGGTTATATTAGAGCAAAAAAACCCTCTTACCATTGAGTGGCTGTGCCAACATGAACTGCCTGAGGCGAGCAAATTAGATAGAAAAACAACTAAGCTAGCCTGGGCAAAGCGATTCTTCAACAGGAAAAAAGGAAAATTCGCTACATATTCGACTATGAAAATAACATATAAAATACAAAGCCTGAGTTCATTAACGTTTCGGTTCCTCAGTATCCCATCCGATATAGAAATGTTTTCAATTCAGTGTTTACTGGCTACCGAATCCATTCAACGACAAGGTTTATCTCTGCACACATTATCCGATTTCTCAATTACAGATAAAAGTCTGCAACTTGGGTATGGCAAAGGCCGCCGAAGTGCTAACTCAGCAACGCCCATTTACAGTAGAAAAAATATTATACATGACACATTGAAAAACTATCATGATTTGATGTCAGAAGCACAAACGACTCTTCCTAAGTCAGAGCAAGGTAAAACTTTTCCGTATAAATCAAAAATAATTAGCTCGGGGGCGATATCATCAAGCTCTAATGAGCTTGATTCGTTCATATCACTTTTACTGGACAGAAATAGCCTAATGCATGCTATATTTTCCGAAGAAACTGGTGACGAAGGCACTCCATTTTTATGGTTACTAGAAAGATTAGTCAAACATAATAATAAACATCGGTTAGAAAGGATCGAGTATTCAAGAAAAAATAGAGTTCGGAAAAAGCTTGGTTTGGATGCAATTAAATTAAACTCTAAGCATTCAGTAATATCTTTAAGCCCTACGGCTATTTCAATGTCACGCAAGCGTATGGATGATAGTACTAATGTTTATCAAAAAGGGAGCAAACCAACAAGCGATATCGACTCAAACGGTTCTGCTGAAGTTCAAGCAGAATTGACTGCTCATTCTGTAGCAATGAAAGCCAATATTTACAATGACCGTAGCAATTCACCTCAGAAAATAGAATCTCATCGTAGATTCGGCGCGCAAATCGGGGAGTTGTATGAAAAAGAAGCATTGAAAATCAGTGAATATATCAAGAATACAAAAGTGTTAGATATGCAACAAGTACGAAAAATCCTAGGTATCAGTAACTCCAAGGATGAGTTTGAGGAAATGCTTGAATCAATAGATCTGGACACTGAGATCTGGGGTGGTATCAACTATCAAGGTCAAACTCTTATTGTAACTACTGAAATCACCGCTGCGCTTATCACTGGATACATTGCCCACATCAAAAAAGAACTACCTTCTGTGCGCTTGGATAGCGAGCAAAAAGCATCAATGCTCAGAATTAATCTAGCGTACTTAAGTGAGATGCTTGAGCAATTCCCCTCCAATTTACAGCAAGCAGGCAAAGATATGCTGGCTGAATTTGACATCCCGTACCCTTCACTGCTTTAAGATCAATACTAATGGATCTCAATTTAATGAAAACCAACATAGCGCCTACAGGGCAAGATAATGATTCTCCGAAACTAGTCAATAAGTTAACTGATGATGTTTTTAAAATCACCGACAATATATCAGGCGAGGTAATAGACTTGGATGTTGCCTTTCCAGATGCCAATAACTACTGGCGGATATGGGGAAAACAACTGCTGATTAGAGTCTGTGGGGGCTATGTATCCCCAAACACGCAAGCATTAAGTGCAAGATTTTCAACTGTATTTGCAAAACTTATACAAGTAAAAAAGCTCACAGCATGGGCCACAAAATATCATCCTGACAGGCCACTAACTCAGTGGGGAGAAACCGAATGTTCATCTTATGTAAATGCTCTAGCATTTAATGAAATTGAACAGACAGATAATCATGAACGTTTTAAGAGGAAAAAATTACTTGCGTTCCATTCAATAAAGAAGGATATAACTTTATTAAAAACTACTGGGAAATATTATCGCAAGGGATTTTTGAATGATGGCTTACTGCTACACCTCCCTAAAAACTTTATCCAAACGGTGCTAAAGCAGAAGGTCATTGATATGGAGGTCGATTATGTTGAATGGTTAAAAGGAGATAGTTTGGCCAGGATCCCATTGGAGATCAGTATGGTTCTTCTCAGCGAAGCTATTGAAATCTTACGTCATTCCAGCACGCACCTACTGCAAGCGTATTTTCGCGCACAACGAGGAGAATTCAAGCTAAGCCCTCATAGTGTGGTTTTTCATGGGCAAGAAGGACTAGAGCCTAGACTTCAGTTATATATAAAGGGAGATACTTTAAGAAAACGTCAAGGGGGGGACAAAAACCTCAACAGTAAAGTCAAACAATTTGCTAAGAAGATTGAGCGAGAATACGCTAAATTACAAGGGCTTGATAAGGCACTTCCCATAAGTGATATCTTCACCTTAAAAGGGGGCGTACATGTTAATGAGTTATGCCTTGAAGTCTATAATGCTTGCATGATTGTTTTCCTCTGCCTCACAGGAATTCGCGTTCACGAACTATCGAATGTCGATGCTGATGATTACGATATTAAATCGGACGGAACTTGGATGTTTCGTACTAACATCAATAAAACACACCTCGGACTGAGCGAAATGCGTAGCATGTCAGGATTGGTAGCGGAAGCCGCAATGATACTCAATGACTTGAGCTATGTGCCTAAGCGCGGTCAAACTGACGAAGGTAGTATGCCTTTATTCGCACAATCCTTTAGGTCAGCTCACTTCGGCGCAACCCCATCAGACATCAAAACAAAAAAGTTAGGTATTAGCACTGGGAATATTAGAAAGAATGTTCAGGGGTTTTACGAAAATTTAATAAAAAAACATGGTGAGCATTTACGTCAAATTTGTGAAAGCATAATTCCCCATGGCTTCCGACATTGCTTTGCAGATTTCGCAATCAGGCGTTTCGATGGTGATGTTTTAGAGGCTATACGACAGCATTATCGTCACCGTGTAGGTAGTTCATTCACAAGTTCTTACACTGATAGCAAGGGTTTTGATGATATCAGTCAGGGTGCTGAACGAAGATATATCAAGGAGTTACTGCAACGTATGGTAGGCGAAGACGCTGGCGATTTTACAGGAGCTATGGCGCTACACATACGCCATGAAGTCAGTAAGGTGGCATTCAGATCCCCTGAAGAATTAGATGAATTCATGAATGATTTGAGCAATGATTTTGACTCTTTGATACCACACGAGTTCGGTTTTTGCTTAGTATTGACGAAAACTAAACATCTATCAAAATGTCTAGATAAAAAAACGGGAGTACCTAATCTACTAAATGGATGTTTTGAACTGTGCTCAGGGTGCCATCACTCATTCAGAAGTAAGAAGAGTAACTACGACAGTGTGCTACGAAATGTAATCAGTCATCAGGATTTTTTAGACCGGTTTCCACTGAAAAATAGCCAGCATTTCAAAGTCAGTGAGCGATTAGTTGAACGTGGCAATAAAATTCTAGATGCAATGGAGTAGATTATGAAAAATTCAAAATTAGATAAATTAAGAAAAAAACCTGTCGAAGTGGAACTACCCGACTGGGTTAAATCAGGCAATAAAATGACTAGGAAGCTATATTATGCAACGATTGAACTGGTTGAAGAATTAAAAATACAGATTAAAAATGGGGCTTCTAAAGACCTTAAAGTTACAGACCGAACCCTAATTAACGCCCATATTGCTAAAAAAGCTGATGTTAGCGACACCAACATTAGAAAAGATCGGCAAGAAGACTTGTTTAAATTTATTAAAGAACAGAATGATATTTTACTAGATATGTGGAAGCTAGGCGGCCGACATTCGACTGATGGGCGCAGGATGTCTAAACCTGAGCTAGAAATTGCTAAAAAATCCTTGCAGAGTGAAGTTAAGAACTTAGAGAATAAAAAGTACCATGAATTTTTCCGCGAGTTAATCAACTCACAAGTGATAGTAGAACAAAGATCATTGGCAAAGAGATATGCAGCATTACAAGCTGATTATAATACTGCGCAAGAAACTATTGCCAATTTAAGGCTAGCGCAACAACAACTCATTAAACAATTAAGTGAAGAAAACAAGTAAAATGTATTGCGATGATTCTAAATTTCATTAATGCTATTAACTAAGTTTCAATAATGAGGAAAAGTTACGCCAAAGGATAATGTCACTTAAGAGGCGGCACAAAAAAAATAAAGCTGCAGGCCAGTAGGGACCTCTATATGCGGCGAACCCAGTATCTATAAAAATCATCGCCAATTTATATCACGGGTTTGCATCTAATAGAAAGGCTGCCATCATTGCAATTTCACATCACGGGTATCATGCATTAATACTATTATCAGACTTTAGCGCCTATGATAAAGCTTAAATTAGATTTTTAGCAAAGACTGAAAAGTAAAGCAACGTATAAACCGTTTAGGGTACCTTTATTGCTATTTCAGGTTAGTTACGATATTAAAATTTTTTAAGTTTCAATCCGAATTGAGTGCAAAACAATCAACCTCCAACGTTGGAAGGTTAATTACTTTCCACCCATTCCAGTACCCAACCCATACAGACTTTGTTCCAATAATAATTAGAGCCGCATGCCTTCCTCTTAAATTTCTTTCCCAATGATAAACGTCAATTGAGGACGGTAAAGGATTAGCTTCAGGGTGTGTATGCCACTCACCTAAATAATCAATCTCATTATTAGAATTGATTTTAGCTTTATTGACTAGCTCTCTGTGATGCTTACCTTTTCGAACAAAACTAAAACGCGTCCGAAGATCCTTTAAACCTGGCTCTGAAATGTCAGTAATTTCTATATGAGGTGGGGAATTTAATAAAAATCGTTCTTCTTTTTTTTGTCTTAATGAGCCTATAATTAAACCTCCAGCCTCACAGTCGCTGCCTGATCTTTGAGCATGTTTTTCCATTTTATCTAAAACATCAATAGGCAAAATTAAAAACCCGCCTCCGGGTAAAAGTGTAAATAGGTCCTTTTTTTTAACCACAACAGGGGCAACCTTTTAAGGGGGTTATGTTCTGTGATTTAGTAGCTGGAATAGATTGATGAAAGCCTTGATGTCTAAATCTTGGTGAAGGGTTACCTGTAAAATAATCAGTTGTCATCGCTTGCATTAATCCCGCAACAGAATAGGATACACTTTCAGTATATGGCGTAAAAGACTCCCCACAAGCAAAATGTTTTTGAGCATGATGAGGCCATTCTTTACCTTTACCTATTAATGGAAATCTTTCTTTTAAAACTCCATTCTCATCATGAAGCATACATCTATAACAGCCATATTTACCATCATCAAGCAATGCCCTAACAGCTAGACCGTTTGCATCAACCCAACCATGTAGGATAGAACAAGATATCGTTAATTTAGATTTTAATGCTTTTCTATAATGGTGACTGAGGAATGAAGAGAGCTGTTGTTCTCCAGTAGCATCAATTACTATGTCATGTTTCATCAGTAGTTCATAAAAAGCATCAATGGAACTAATATTCGAATTTTTAGCTGTAATATTTGTATCCCAGGAATATTTTTTTTGCAAATAATGCCGTGTAGATTGAGACTTATACTCACCAAGATATTCTTCCCCTAAAAGATGACGACCAATATTTGCAGCTTTTAATCTGTCTTTATCGAACAACGATATCCTTCCTGTATTACCATACCCTCCTCCAATTTTTACTAATAAATTAGCCGTGGTTGCACCAATAGTCCCACAACCAATAATAGCGATTCTTTTATTCTCTATAATTTTTTCTGGTAAGTTTCTATTTAAAATAAAGTCGGCTGAGGCGTCTTGAACGCATAGGCGATAGAAAGTGGTCGTAAAGTCACGCTTAAACATAGTTCTTACTGTATTTGGGGACACACTTTTATTTCTTCGACCTGGTTTTCTAGAGGCAACGTACCTTCTTGCTAACTCTTGAATTCTTTTAGTAAATTTAACTCTTACCGCAAACCAACTTGAATATTTCCCTTCTATATTCGGCACGCTAAATAAAACGAGTTGCTGAAGAGAGTTTATACTTCCTTCGCATAACTTACGCATTAATTCATTTGAGAGGGTAGAATGGTAATTTGATATCCAGTTGAAAAAACTTTGCCAAGTCTTAGGTGGCCAAGAACTAACAACCTCGCTTGTGGGAAGTTTAGGCATCTCGGTAAAGCGAACAGTGATAACAGGGACTTCACGAATATGTTCTAAAAAACCTCTTTTATTTAGCCATTTTTCATTTCTAACTTCATCATTCTCATCAAAAATAAGCCACTCTTTGCTCGAACCTTCATTCAAAGTATCTTTTCGATCAAAAAATTGAGCTTTAATTTTTTTCTCTTTAGATAATAGATAACAGTTATCGTGAGCGACCCAATATGCATCAAACTCTCTAACAAAATCATTATTTATAGCTTCTTCATCGACTATTTTATCCAATGTTTCTTCTATAGCGTTGAGGATATAATCTAATGCAGCACTTGGTTTGTAGGGGTCAAGGTAAACATCTGACTTATCCATGTAGCAGAGAGTACGATCTGGATTTACATGAATCAGAGTGTTAGGTAATTCAGGCGGAAGACATTTGAATGTCACAATAGGTAATGTAATAAACGAAGGTTCGAATTGGGCTATTTCAAGTGAAAAATTAGTATTTCTAACTTTAATACTCCAATCAAATGCTACTTTTCTTCCATTAGCAATGCTAAGGCCACGACTAACCATGACCTTTGCACAAATTTTAAAAAAAAATTCAGCTTCCAATAGCTTATCCTGAGCGATGTTCTTCTTTGAAAGCTGTAGAAGCGGTAGAAGTCACATGAGGTGCATTTCTAACAACCTCAACTATGGTATAACGTTCTACCCATTCAGGTTTATTCGGTAATCTATTTCCGAATATTGCCATGAACTCATCTACGACCTGCTGCTCTGTCTGACTAATACACAAAGCATTAATGACTGAATCACTAAATTCTTTGACTTTTTGACGTATAGCGTTAACCTCACTCAAGTTAATACCTCTTGGAAACATAATTTCATCATCCGCAATTGGATTTTTAATTTCAGAATTAAATATCACAGGAAGTTCTTTAGCAATAGCCAATATGGCTTCACAATCCGTTGAAAACTCTTTTTTATTAACCATAAGGTTGTCATCGAAAACTTTAGCTACAGCCACCATTAAAGTAATGGAACTCGGACCACCTTTATTCCAAGTATTATCACGCCATGCTTTCATATATCGACAAGACCGACGTAAAAACTGTCTACCATGTACTTTAGTCTTACTAATAAACCAATCATGCAAATCCATTGGATCAGATTTTATCCAGTCATCATTATCCCAGCGAGCTAAATGAACTTGATCTGGTTCTAAGGATATTATTTCCGAATCGCTTAACAAACCTGCAAAAGAGTTTCGACTTTCCATTGCTGATTTAAGCATTACATATTTTTCTTCCGGGATGGCATAAACAGGAATATCTATATGGACTCTTTTATTAACTTCTAAGCGCAAGCAAGTTGGCTTTACTGATACTCCCCAACCTTTACTTTCAGCTAATTCCGTTAGAATTAATTTAACCAGTTTTAGTAACTTATTTTTGACGGCATGCGGCTTACCATCAAGTAAAGCCATAGGAAAGTATACGCCATCATCTAGATCTATTTGCTGTGGTGGGTTAAATGCAGGATTATTCATAGTTTTATATGCATAACTGCCTTGAGTCCAAAACTTAGGCTTCAAGTTTTTAATTTCGTCCTCAAACTCTTGAAACTTTATTGCTGAGCTATTTATTAGCTGGTGAAACCCTTCTCTTAGGTACTTTCGAACATCTTTTCTACAGTTTACTAGTAGTTCATCTTCGGTATCAGTAATGTTTAAGTTATTAATAAAGGCTATATTTTCATTACCATTAGTTAATAGTCGATGTGCATTAAATTTTTGCTGCATAAATATTCCTTAATTAAACATTACGGTTAACACCATAAAAAAATGTTGGTTCACTAGCTTTTTGAGCAATTATCTTTTCAAAAATGGGGTCACTGCAATATTCTTGAGCACTAATTTTCCCACTGCTAATAAGTGTTTTGACGGCTTCATCTGAAGCATTATCTAATTCAAGTACTGAGCACTGGTCACGGCTAGGACTCATATCTATTTCAAGATGTTCGGAGTTTTCTGCTAATAAATGAGTGGCTAAATAATTATGCAAGCCCTCTGTTGCTGACAAGCAAACTTCAATTAATTTACTTCCTAATCCCCAACGACTCCAATAACCTCCATCCTTGGCCCCTTTATGGTTAGTGGTGGATTTATTTCCCATTGTTCCAACTTGAAGTAACCGTATTTTATCTAACGGAACTCCTAAAAAGTAATTAGCTTCATGGATAGCAATAAATGCAGGTGAATTAGCCGCTAAACCGCCATCTAAATACCAGTTATCATTAAATTCGTGAATGGGAAAGAAAGTGGGTGCAGCACTTGTCGCTAAAGCTATATCTACAAGGCTATGAACATGGTCAGATTTAAACTGTTTACAATGGGGAGTTTTGAAAACTTGTACTTGCCCTTTACTATAGTTGATAGTTGGGATGACAATCCGTGTATTTAAGGAGCCAATGGTTGCATCACCATAAATATCTTCCAATAATCTTTTTAGAGGCTCTTGTTTATATAAAGTGGAAAATGCAGCACTACATTTTTTGAAAAAATTAAATTTTGAAGGAAATATGGTTAATCGATTTTTATTCATTTCCTGAAGAATATGTCTTGCTGTTATTCCATTAGCTAAGCCAAGAGCAATAAGTCCTCCAATAGATGTTCCACTTATAAGATCAAAATGCTGACCTATACAGTAGTTTTCATCCTGATGCTGTTCAGCTAATTGCCCTTCTAAAGTTGCAAGAACTTGTATTGTATAAAGTCCTCGAATCCCACCACCGCTAAGTGATAAAATTTGAAAGTGCTTATCGGAAGAAGGTGTATTCAAAATAATGTCCCTATTGTTATTCATAAGAGCGGATATAAAACAATCAACCGCGTATACTAAACTTTATTATAAAAATAATGAAGTAAAGATTCCCCATAAATTATTGTCAAACACGCTTCCTTTTAAGTTCGTAATGCCCTGTTGTTGAGCGATCTGTATAATAGTTGCCTTCAAGCAAGTTAAAGCTAGTATGATCTATCTTTAAAATTGCAGTACCGTCATATGGCAAACTTGAGTTTCCATTTTTCAACTTAGGTGTGGTTCTATACATATAATATAGAATGGCTCTTCCTGATTCGGGATCTTTTTGAGGCTTTGCTAACAAGGTATTTGAATCTGAATCCTCAGAAGAAACTTCCATACTCATTTTTAAAAAATCTTGTTTGATATATGCTATTGCTTGGACTTTACCTTCCGAATCGCCTCGCTTCCAATGTATTGTCATATCCCATTCGCCATTTAAGTCAGGAAACAGTAATTGATTCAGAGGTGGAAGTTTTTCCCAAAGCCATTTCCAACCAACAGATATGACTCCAAATAAAAACAAATTTAAAAAAGTAGCACCACTAAACGCAACCATAACACTTTCAGTAACGCCTGATTTCTCGTCATAAATAAAGAGAAGTATTAACGCGATTAAAGCTGCGTATAACACAGAAATTGCTGCAATAATTTTTGTTAGAGGTAATAAATTAATCACTTTCGTTCCTTAGAATAGACTTCCACACCATCTTTAAAAATAACAACGCCATTACTCTTAGTTACTATTCCCGTTAATAGAATACTTGGTATACAGGAGCCAAAAAGTGCAGCCATGTATCTTCCCCCAACAGCTACTCTAGCTTTACCTACTCTAATACCGCGAACAATCGGGGGAGAGAAGTACTGAGAAGTATGTGATAGCTTAAAATTAGGAGATATAAAGTGAAATCCATCATGGTAAGAACTATTTATTTTTGAAATTTTAACTAGTGTGGGTACAAGTTCATCTTCTTCAACTTCGATATTATTGCCATGAAGAGGGAATACTGGAATTTCATTTATCTCACTATACAAAATAATCCCTATACCAGAAAAGTCATCGTCAGCCTCCTTTTCCACTTTAAGTAGTATCTCTTTAAACTTATCGATCATTAAACTACCTTGTAGCTATTTATTATTTCATCACTCAGAAATATTCTACTCATATAAATACCTCTGAAAACCAATAAACGTATCGCGTATAGCCGCCGGTGAACCAAACTCAATGGCGGCGTCGTTAATGGTGTTGTATTTAAGCTCTACTAGGCTACGCATTTTTTTAGGTGCCAGTTCTTGCACGCCATCTTCAATGTATTTACTTAATATGAAGTCGATAAACTCTTGTTGTTTATAATCGCTAAACGCTGAATTTATTTTAGGTTTTGCCTGTTGGGCTCGCTCGGTGCGTGTTTGCGCTTCTGCGGCATAGGCTACGTAAGACAAAACATCGTATACGTCGCTGTCTTGAGCGTCGATTACTGCCTTCATGCTGTCGAGTTTTTCACTATCGTAACCCGCTTCAGTTAAGTCTTCTAATAGCTTTTCGCGGGTGGTTGGGTCACTCCAAATTTCACGTAGTTGGTCTTCGTTTTCAAAAAAGTGCGGTAAATCGTCAAACATACGTTCAACAAACTCTTTAGCTGTGATGGGCTTGCCTTCAGCGCTCCAGTACATTGCTGAGGAAATATGCTTGATTTGCCGTGTACGCCCGTCTGAGAGCTTTATTTCAAGCTTTTCACATACACATGATCTTTCGCCACATTTTTCACAACCTTCTGGCTCTGTTTTTTCACAAACACATGGTTTTTGCTCACACACTTTACACGGTTTCTTCTCACCGGCTCCATCGCCGCCAGTGTCTGCACATTGGCACGGGGTTGTGCCGCACTCTGGGCATACTTCGCTGGGTATTGGCTCACCATCCCAAGCTGGGTCAGCAAAGTTATGGTGCGCTTTTACAAAGTCGTAAATGGTAAAGTAGTCTTTGCCATCGTATGTACGAGTGCCTCGGCCTATGATCTGCTTAAACTCAATCATATTATTACAAGGGCGCATGAGCACAATGTTACGTACGTTACGCGCATCAACGCCGGTAGAGAGTTTGCGTGATGTAGTTAAAATTGTCGGAATCGTTTTTTCATTATCACAAAAGGTTTTTAAATCATTTTCACCCGCTACACCATCGTTAGCGGTAACACGAACACAATAGTTAGTGTTGGTGGTCCAGCCCTTTTTTACTGCGTACTGATTAATAAAATCGCGTACCATACCGGCATGGACTTGTGTTGCACAAAACACGATGGTTTTTTCTTTAGGATTAAAGCGATCCATCCAATAGTGCACACGGCGCTCTTCGCGCTGAGGTATGGTAATAATGCGGTTAAAGTCACCTTCTTTATACAGTTTACCAGGCTCAGGGTCGCCTTTTACAACAACACCATCCCCCTCGATATACTTGTACTCATCCATAGTGCCAACAATCGGTAACACTTTAAATGGCGTTAAAAAACCATCGTTAATGCCTTCTTTTAGAGTATAGCTGTAAACGGGTTCGCCAAAGTAACCATAGGTATCAGCGTTATCGGTACGCTTCGGTGTGGCGGTTAAGCCTAGCTGTACAGCGGGGGCAAAGTAATTAAGAATATCACGCCATGCACTTTCATCATTTGCGCCACCACGGTGACATTCATCAATAATAATCAAATCAAAAAAATCAGCTGGGTAATGCTCGTAATACGGGTTTTCTGCCTTTTTTATTGGCGCATTTTCGTCTTCTTCTGTCGTGGCTTCTTTTAATTCGGTTTTAGGCCCGCACATAAGCGTATGAAAAATTGTAAAAAACACACTGGCGTTTTTAGGTACGCCACCTCGTTTACGAATATCTTCAGGGGTAATACGTACAATGGCGTCTTCACCAAATGAGCCAAAATCATTAAACGCTTGATTGGCTAAAATATTACGGTCGGCCAAAAATAAAATACGGGGGCGTTTTTTAGCCAAGCTTATATCTTTTTGTGCGGTTAAGCTCCAACGGGTTTGAAATAACTTCCAAGCGGTTTGAAAGCCAATACAGGTTTTACCCGTGCCGGTAGCCAATGTCAGCAGTATTCGACTTTTACCTTGGGCAATAGCTTCGAGGGCATTGTGAATGGCGTTTTCTTGATAATAACGGGGTGCCCAATCACCTTTGGCTTCAAAAGGGATGGTAGAAAACGCATCACGCCAAGCAGTCGTATAATCAGCTTCTGGTGTATCGCCTTTTTGCTCAAAGGTTAACTCCCAAAGCGCTTGCGGTGACAGGTATTCATTTACCAGCGTCTCAACACCGGTGAGCATATCAATCTGGTAAATCTCATGGCCGTTAGTGGCATACGCAATACGACATTGTAAGCGCTTTGCGTAATCTTTTGCTTGGCGTACACCTTCGCTATAAGTCAGGCTTTCTTTTTTGGCCTCGACTGCGGCAAGCTTACGGCCTTTGTACACCAGCACATAATCACACGGGACTTTATTAGCGCGTTTACCACCGGCCATAATTTGACCAGGGCAAATAAGCTCGCGGCGAATAAAGCTGCTATCGACATCACCCCAACCGGCAGCGACTAACTTAGGATCAATTAAATCCGCTCTAGTGTCGGCTTCGTTACGCGTCCTTGCTTGAGACATTAGGCCACCGCTCCTTTGTTTGTATCAACCTCAAGAGTTTTCGTTAACTCACCTGAAAAGGCTTTTTGTAGGATAGATTTTTTGAGTTCGTCAATAACTACCAACTTTGTAGTATAAATATACTCCAACTTTTTAGATTTTTGATAAATATTATCTAAGTCTTTCACCGCACTAATTTGTTTATCTAAAGGTATATTCGGTACTTTAATACTACGTAATAACTTTAAAGACACTGTTTTTTGAGCTGTTCCTGTTGCGCCTTCATCCGCTTGCTTAAAAACCTGCGGTGACATAAGTAAATAATAAAGCCAGTTACTGTTTGTGTTTTTGTTTGGTCTAACTAAACCAATGTGTCGCTGAAAACAAAACTCTTTCTTATCTCTGACAATAACAGGTATACCGTAAGAGCCTGTTACCGTATACAGAATATCTCCAACAGTAGGTTTTCTCGTTGCCTTTAACGATGAGTAATAGCTCTCAGGAACTTTAAATGTGTTACTAAAATCGATCTCATTTGTTAATTTGTTAATGTTTGAGATCGTAATAAACGGAATCCCTTCTTCTGATTTCGGAGGTGCTGAATGGTCACCATCAGAGATACTTTCTGTAATTTCTGATAATGAGACCTCATCACCACGCTGGCTAAACACTTGCTGCAAATAGCTTTCAAACAGCTCGCGGGCGTTTTTGAGGTTTTGCTCGGTCTTGGTGCGGGCTTGTTCTATATCGGCAAAGGCTTGATCGAGAATGGCGACGATGCGTTTTTGTTCGGGGATACTTGGTAAGTCTACAACTAAGCTTTGTAGTTTCTTAATTGTTAAAGTATCAACAGTTGCCCCGTTACCTTCATCCAGCTGATTTTTCATTAAAGGTGATTTCAACCACAAGTTAATATATTTACTATCAACCTCCGACGCTTTCTTAAGCCATAGTACGCTTGCATCTTTAAAGTAAAATCTATCACCTTCTGAAACAATGTAAGAGTTGCCAATAGTCCCAATAGCAGTAATGACTATGTCACCAGCAGTAGGAACACCATATTTATCAGCGTATTCAGCATAAAGTTCTTCCGTAATGAACAATTCATTATCAACAGAGCCTAACTGCGAAAGCTTTGTTATTTCGCGACCTCTATAAAAAGGAACTCCTGTTTTCTGCCATTGAGCCTTAAGAACCCTTTTGCTAGAGCCTATCTGAAAAAGATCGCTAAGCTTTACCCTCTGCCCCATTACAACAACTCCTGAATTTTACCCAGAATTGCTTCACTCTCTTTATCCAGCGCGATGATTTCTTCAATGATGGCTTGTGGTTCACGCAGTGGCGCTTCTTCCGCTTGATTCGGGTTTTTAGCCGATAAATCCCATGTTGCATCATCAAGTTCAGTTGTAGCCAATGACCAAGACTTAGCACTGTCTTCAAAGCCCTTTTGTAACTCTACAAACTCTTTTAAGTCGTTATCGTTTAGCGGATTGGTTTTACCCAAGCTGCGGCCTGGGTCTAGTTGATAAAACCAAGTTTTTTGAGTTGGTTCGCCTTTGGTAAAAAACAAAACCACGGTTTTTACACCAGCGCCTAAGAAGGTTTTGGCTGGGCAATCTAGCACGGTGTGTAAGTTGCAGTTTTCTAATAGCTCTTTACGCAAAGCAATGGCGGCGTTATCGGTATTCGATAAAAAGGTGTTTTTAATAACAATAGCGGCGCGGCCACCAGGCTTGAGCATTTTTATAAAGTGCTGCAAAAATAAGAAGGCGGTTTCACCGGTTTTAATCGGGAAGTTTTGTTGAACTTCTTTACGCTCTTTACCACCAAAGGGCGGGTTAGCTAATACAATGTCGTGCTGGTTGCTTGGGGTAATGTCTTGTAGGTTTTCGCCCAGTGTATTGGTGTGAATAACGTTAGGTGCTTCAATGCCATGCAAAATCATGTTCATAATGGCGATAACGTACGCTAAAGATTTTTTCTCTTTGGCGTAAAAGGTGTTTTCTTGCAGGGTTTTTAAGTCGCTGGTTGAAAGCTGCTTGTTGCTGGCACCACCTTGGCGAAGGTAGTCGTATGCTTCACATAAGAAACCTGCCGAACCTGCGGCACCGTCGTATATGGTTTCGCCAATTTGTGGCTGTAATAAGTCGATCATGGCGCGAATTAATGGGCGTGGTGTGTAGTATTCACCGCCGTTACGGCCAGCGTTACCCATGCTTTTAATTTTTGTTTCATAAAGATGGGAAAGCTCGTGCTTTTCTTCTTGTGAGCGAAAACGCAGTTCGTCTACTTTCTCTAGTGCATCACGCAGTGAATAACCACTTTGAATTTTGTTTTTGATTTCGCTAAAAATCTCACCAATTTTGTATTCAATAGTGTCAGGGCTTTTAGCACGCAGCTTAAAACCTTTAAGGTAAGGGAATAACTCACCATCAACGAAATCCATTAAATCGCTGCCAGTTAAGGCGTTGTCGTGATCAAACTCACCATTAGCAGTTTTAGGCGCAGCCCATGAACTCCAACGATACTTTTCATCAATAATGTATTGGTAGTCTTCTGCCATCAATTCGGCTTCTTGAGACTTTGTAAACTCTAAGTCATCAAGGTATTTTAAAAATAGCATCCACGACGATTGCTCGGTGTAGTCTAGTTCGCTAGAACAGCCTGCGTCTTTATGAAAAATGTCGTCGATGTTTTTAAAAGTTTGTTCAAACATATAAGTTAAGTCCTTGTTAGCCAGAGAGTTTAAGGTGATTTTTTTACTAAAAGCAACTCACTCGCTTATTTATATTCCTGAGGTAATGGTGATTAATATACCCTAATTAATTAAAAACTTAATAATATATTAGTACTAAGTAGTTTTTGGTTAATCTAGGTCAATTTTATACTTTTGTCTTGCCGGTAGTATCTCTTCAAACTCGCAATTTAATGCATTCACTAACTTGTAGAGAGTTTCGAGCTTAATGTTAACATTACCTCTTTCCATTTTTCCGTAATTACCGCGTTCTATACCAACATAGGCGGCAAAACCTTCTTGCGAATAGCCGGCTTCTTTACGTTTTTCTCGTAGTTTTTCACCAAAATTTTTAACTAAATCACTCACCTGATTTTCCTCAAGGCAAAATGATTAGATTTTCATGTTGAGCGCTTAACTACCACGCCCTATAATACCCATTATTATAAGAAGTTCATTAGGATTTACTTTGAAATTTGACCCTCTCGTAGCTCAAATTATTGTTGCACCAAATTTTGATAACTTTACAACAAGTGATGTACGCTCGGCGTACTTAACATTAAAAAGTGATGCTTCGTTGATACCTACCGCAGTTAGGCGAAGTATATACGCAGAACTGCTCAAGCTTGTTAAAAAAGGCTGGCTGAAAAAGGTGGTATCAAATAAAAAAGGATTTACGCGATTCAATAAAACAGAGAGCTTTGATGTTGAGGTAATTACTCACTTAGCTAGTTCAATACCTATTTCAATCACAGAAAAAGAAAATGATAAACATGCGCTGTTACTTAGTAAGTTAAACCATTACAAAGCCGAGCTATTATTGAATATGGGTGAATCTGAGGCATATAAAGAGCTCTATTTGGAGTCACCCGAACTGGTAGATGAACTACAGCCACAATACAACAAAGCAAGAGACAACAATACCAGAATACTTGGCAAGATTAGAGCGATTGAAGGCTTACTGAAGCAAAACGAAGCATTAGAAAAAATATGAAACTAAGACTATGGCAAGCCGAATGTATTAATTTTGCGCTTACACAATATCAGAACGGCAATAGCCACTTTTTAGCCTTGGCAACTCCTGGGGCGGGTAAAACTTTGATGGCTTCAGAATTAGCTAACCAGTTATTAAAAAGCAATATGGTCGATTTAATCATTTGTTTTTCCCCGTCGTCTATTGTTTCCCAAGACTTTAAGGAAAGCTTACAGCTAAAAACGAATGAACGATTTGATGGGTTTATTGGCGCTAAAGGTAGAGCTTTAACCTATCAAAGCTTACAGTATTTAGATGTGCACTTTTGGCAACTATTTGAACGATATCGTGTTTTTGTAATATTTGATGAAATTCATCATTGTGCAGGCTCTAATATTGACAATGCCAATGCATGGGGTGAGCAGATAATACTTAACATTCAAAATAAAGCACAGTACACATTAGCCTTAACAGGCACTCCTTGGCGCTCTGACGCTGCTCCTATTGTTCTTTCATCGTATCAACAGCCTAACAATAAAATAGCGTGTGATTACGTTTATGGGCTTTCTGAGGCTATTGGAGATAATGTTTGTCGGGTTCCACAAATAGTAGCTGTTGATAATAGCCGCATTACAGTTGTAGATGACGCTGAAACCAAAACATTTAACTGCTTTAAAACGTTATTAAACGACTCTGGCGTTTCTTATCAAGAAATTATTGAAAATGAAGCGGTAATAAAATACATGATTTCTTCAGCTCAAAAAAAGCTGACTTCAATCAGATTGAAAAACCCCGATTCAGCGGGATTGATTGTTGCATCGTCTGTTGAGCACGCCCATCAAATCTCTTTGTTAATGCGAACTTACTTTGACGAGGATAGCGTTGTTGTAACCTACCGAGAGAGTGAACCTACGAGTATTATTCAGCAATTTAGGTATGCACAAACTAAGTGGATTATTTCTGTTGGTATGATTAGCGAAGGTACAAACATCCCTCGTTTGCAGGTTTGCTGTCACCTTACAAACATAAAAACAGAAATGCATTTTAGGCAAATATTGGGCCGTATACTGAGGGTAACAAACTCTAAAAACCAAGAAGCTATTATGTACATGCCCGCCGAACCTAAGCTTTTAGAGTATGCGTATAGAGTTAATCAAGATATTCCATTTGAAGCTGATGTAGTTAAGTTTGAAAAGATTGAAACTGCTGCTGGAGAAAACACTGTAGATGAAAATTCAAGCGATATTACTTTTAATAAACAAAGTAAAAAACCTTCCAAAACCCAGTTCGATTTTGATAACTTTGCTGACTTTTTTGAGCAGCCAGCTATGAACAATGGACCTGAAGCAACAGAGAAACATTTTTTAACCGGTGCCTATGAGCGAATTATTAATATATCAGGCCGCTTTCAGCAAGAGGCTATTGCTTTGGGGTTAAGTGAATTGCGGTAAATACGCTAGAATTTATCTCAAGTAGACCTCTACAGGTAACATCGATTTCAGTTACACGAGGAAACATAATTTAATTTAAGGTGTTGCTATGTATAGCTTCTCTGAAACTCATAAACAAATAGACCTTATAGAGATTTTAAGCAATAGAAAGATCAGTGAAAAATCTAGTTATCTAGAACAAATTAACTTTATACATCAAGGTGTAGATATCAAAAATGCTGAACGTTTAAGGATAGAGTTAGGCTGGAGTATACGAATATTTTCTTCAGCTATTAGAACTAGCAATAGCTCATATGTACGCTATAAAAAAGAATTAAAGCTTTTAAATACCACTTTAAGTGAAAATATATTTGAAGTTGCAAAAACCTGCTATTTTTGCCTTGATTACTTTGAAAATATAGAACGTTTTAATATTTGGTTAAATACCCCTTCACTCCAATTCGACTCTAAAAAACCTTTAACATTTATAGATACTATAGCTGGCCGTGAATTTATTAAAAATACCGTAAACAGGCTCAAGTATGGCTATAACGCATAAAAGAAAAGTGTTTGAGGAGTGATGCGCATTATAATGCAGACTGTAAAGCATGAAGCCAAGTTTTATCCTTTTCTTAATTTAACAAGAAGCTATCGCTTTAGAGATCAAAACGTTGATTTGAACTTATTAATGATCCAACTCACTCTGATAGTCGCGTTTGTGCCAATTGCGGTCTACCGGATTTTATAGGGATATGGGCTGTTATTGTGCGAAAGAAGACTCTCAGTTGCAACAAGCTATTGCGCCTCCAGATTAGGACAGCAGCTTGTTAACCAAATAAATAACTTCCTTAAACAACTTTAACTATGGCATATCTGCCATAATTAAAAAATAAATTGTGGAGAAAGGAGCAGAACTCAATGACCATCACATCTATAAAATCAAAAACAGATTTAGAAGAAGTATTGAAGCGTATTGAAGACTTGTGGAAATCTGAACCTTGCACTCGTGAAGGTAATGAGTTGGATGCTCTTGTCACCTTAGTTGAAGATTACGAACTATCTAATATCGTAACTGAACGAATAAATCAGGATGAGATATATGTAGACATTGATCACCTTTAATAGCGCCAATAGCTCGTTTTAGACTTATGCACTTTTAAATTCGGTCGCTTACTTCTCAATAATGCCGTTTTCGGACGTTCCGCTCTAACTCACTTTTGCCCCAAAACGAGTTTGAAGTAAGGTTAGATTAATCGCTCCTTCAAGAAATTTCCCATACTAAAACTTATGACTAGGATAGCGGCAAGACTCGGTCTAATACTTTCATCAATTGGGGAGGGACTTTATCTGCCTAATGTCGATATTTTTGTATAGCTAGCATTTGATAAAGAAGAAGTCTTCGCAGAATGATGAGCATTAATCCATGACGTAACTAAGTGTTATGCTAATATTAGTCATTGATTTTATCGCATAAAACCCTAGGTGGAAAACTATGACTGACGAATATGTTGATGCTTTTAAGGCATTAAAGTGGGATGAAAAGATCTCCATTATGCCTGAAGATGGTCACTCCTATGAACTTCATCTTCGCACCGTCATAGGAAAAGAAGTTAGTTATTCAAAAAAAACCACCTTGTCTATGCTTGAGAGGGTTGTTAGTTTGAAGCTTAGGCACCCCGATAATATCTATTACCCGTTCACATTAGTCTTACCTTCAGAAACGAATATTTTGAAAAATT
Organism: Pseudoalteromonas sp. MER144-MNA-CIBAN-0113; assembly: GCF_040308965.1. Taxonomy (NCBI): domain Bacteria; kingdom Pseudomonadati; phylum Pseudomonadota; class Gammaproteobacteria; order Alteromonadales; family Pseudoalteromonadaceae; genus Pseudoalteromonas; species Pseudoalteromonas sp. MER144-MNA-CIBAN-0113. Next base: position 2,097 of record NZ_JBEOOG010000047.1, on the reverse strand, counting down.
TTACTGAAGAAGACCTAGAGTTTTATGAAGCCATCATTCCTTTTACTGACGATAATTACCTAAAAGCTCGGCTGGCTGAGATTCTTTTTTATAGGACTAAATACCAAATTAAAGATTGGGCTAAACTTGCAATTGATTGTTACACCAGAAAGAAAATCAAGCTTGACTCAAGTTTTTTGTATAAAGTCAACGAATGGGAAAGAGCTTTAGTACTCTGCAAAAAAATCAAAGACTTAAATAGATTGACTGAGTTAAAAGATAGAATCTTAGAAGCTATTCATCTAAATCATGGAAAATATAATTTCATAGTTAAAAAACTCTGCTCATTACTATTTAAAACAAGTAGTAAGGCTGATAATTTTGACAATATTTTTTTACGCTTAACTGAACTAGCCAAAGAGTCTAACGAGCAAGGCGAGTATCATGTAACCAGAGAGTATATGAAACTTGCAATTGAAATTTCTACACGATTTAAAGATAAAGCACCATGGGTGAACTCAAGGGTTTTTTATGCTAACAGTTATGAACTTGAAGGGGATAAAAGATTAACGGACTCGGCTGTAGTTGCAAAATTATTTTATTGTGATGCATTAAAAGCATACCGAGATATTGAAATTAAATATCGTACTGATCAAAACAAAATAGAAGAAATAATAAGTAGGCTAAAGCATAAAATTGAGCATTCAGGTAAACAAATGATTGATGAAATGGTCACGATAGAGCTCCCCATGCCAGATGTATCTGATATGGTAGTTAACGCAAAAAAACATGTATCAGGTAAAACAGATGCAAAGACGGCTCTTCTCTATTACTGTGATTTGACTGTTAGTTCTGATTTAGAAACTATTTCCGCTGAGGCTGAAAAAAACTTAAGAAATGTAAATCATAAATCGATGGTAAGTACGATCAATATTTCACGAGATGGGCGAGTTATTGGTAAATCACCAGCTCATAATAAAGATGATGCTAAAAATGTTGAACGTGCAATACATGAACAATGTATTGAAAATTATCTCTTCTACATGAATTTCGATGTAAAAACTAAATTATTGCCTGCTTTAGACCAACTACGTAAAGAGCATTCTTTCTCTAGAGAGTTTTTTGAGTTGATATGCTTACACTCTCCATTAGTACCTGATGGCCGAGAAAAAACCTTAGGCTTGGCACTTTGGTTTGGTTTTGAGCATGATTTTTCTGCTGCTATACATTTATTGTGTCCACAGATAGAGCATATTGTTCGAATGAAACTAAAGGATACAGGTGAACATAGCACAACAATAAATGATAATAAGGATAGTATTGAGGATGAAATTTCATTGAGCTCTTTAGTACTGAAAAATAATTTCGAAACAATGTTCGGTGAAAAAGTAGCATTTGAACTTAAGGCGATCTTTACCGAGAGTCTGGGTTGTAATTTTAGAAACCAAGTGGCCCACGGATTATTGGATGATAATGATGGTCAAAGCCATCATTCGGTTTACGCTTGGTGGTATGTACTTCGAATGATTTGTCACTCTCTTGATAGGGATTGACATGTAGTGGTATAACTGATTTTGTTACAAAATAAGTTATACAACCACTATACAGAACTGGTCCTATCATTAATGTGAGTAAGATTAACAGCTCGATTTCCTTATGGCCCCTACAAAACCTTATGAGTATTACCTGCGGGTAGTGAATAACTCTAACAAACTTTTGTCCAAAAGTGCGCTTAAGTGGCCATCTGCTTCTCGTTCAAAGCCCAACTTCCATAGAGAATCAGAGCCCTTCTTCAGATCTCTTATAGTTTACTCAAAAAAGTCCGCCTTTTCGTTAATAACATAAATAGGTTTTGAGGCCAGTCTTTATTTAATAATATTCCACATAATAGTTTTCATAAAATAGTAATATCTCATCAAAGGTGAAATCTCGATAATTCATTGTTTTGCTGAAGTAAGAACGATATTAGCTTAGTTAGACTCTCATTTAACATTTAAATTTCTTGGTAAGCTTTGCAACCTGAATTACACTGTATAAATAAGGCTGTGATCCATTTCTGTGTTGATAGAATAAAATTTCAATATTAATCAACAATTAAAAGAATTCGTCAAAAACGTC
>NZ_JBEOOG010000046.1:0-32139 GCF_040308965.1 Pseudoalteromonas sp. MER144-MNA-CIBAN-0113 | reverse complement strand
CGGCGATGCAGGATTTGAACCTGCGACCCCTTGGACCCAAACCAAGTGCGCTACCAAACTGCGCTAATCGCCGATATTCTTTTTGTAAATTGGGGTGACTGATGGGGCTCGAACCCACGACAACCGGAATCACAATCCGGGGCTCTACCAACTGAGCTACAATCACCACGGCATTACAGTGTTTTCAAAATGGCGCACCCAGAAGGATTCGAACCTTCGACCGACGCCTTAGAAGGGCGTTGCTCTATCCAGCTGAGCTATGGGCGCATCGAAAACTTCATAGTTCACTAGTAAGTTAAATTGTTATGAATAAACATAAAAAATGGTCGGCGATGCAGGATTTGAACCTGCGACCCCTTGGACCCAAACCAAGTGCGCTACCAAACTGCGCTAATCGCCGATACTTACTATTGTCTGCGAGTGACCTCGTTGACAACGGGGTGCATAATAGTGATTTGACTGGGTTAGGTCAAACGTTTTTTTAAGAAAACAAATCAATTGCTCATTTTTAGTTCATAATGGTCAAATATTACGATACAGGGATAAAATTTAAACTCTTTTTTATAATTCGAGCGCTTATACTTTAAAAGCAACTTGGCGCTTAACCGCTTTTCTGCGAAAATAGCTGCCATATTAAAAAATGAGTAAGATAAAGGTGTTTTCTTTATCGGCATTTTAACCCCTATATATGCATTCGTTTTTTAAATGTATCGGTATCAAGTTAATTAACCTAATTAAAGGTCACCCATGACGGCAAACATCATTGATGGTAAAGCAGTAGCAAAACAAGTACGTAGCGCAGTGGCTGAACGAGTTTCAGAACGTGTTGCACAAAACCTTAGAGCCCCAGGATTAGCTGTGGTACTTGTTGGACAAGATCCAGCAAGCCAAGTTTACGTTGGTTCAAAACGTAAAGCCTGTGAAGAGGTTGGTTTTATTTCTAAGTCATTCGACTTACCAGCAGACACCACAGAGCAAGCGCTATTAGCATTAATTGATGAGTTGAATGTTGATGGTGAAATTGATGGTATTTTAGTGCAGCTCCCTTTACCAGAGGGCTTAGATGCAGAAAAAATTCTTGAGCGTATTACTCCACACAAAGACGTTGATGGTTTTCACCCTTATAATATTGGCCGATTAGCACAGCGTATGCCTGCTCTTCGTCCATGTACACCTAAGGGTATTATTACTTTACTAGATTCAACCGGCGTACGTTACAAAGGCATGCATGCTGTGGTTGTTGGTGCCTCTAATATTGTGGGTCGACCTATGTCACTTGAGCTGTTACTCGCCGGATGTACCACCACTGTTTGCCATAAGTTTACCCAAGATTTAGAAACGCATGTACGTCGTGCTGACTTACTGGTTGTAGCAGTGGGTAAACCTGAATTTATTCCTGGCGATTGGATAAAAGACGGCGCCATTGTTATTGATGTAGGTATTAACCGTTTAGACAACGGTAAATTAGTGGGTGATGTAGAGTACGCCGTCGCAGAACAAAAAGCTGACTTTATTACCCCTGTACCAGGCGGTGTGGGCCCGATGACGGTTGCTAGCTTAATTGAGAATACGCTAGAAGCGTGTGAAAAATATCACAGCTAATAAACAAAAAATAAAGTAATGAAGAGCCCGCTTAATTGCGGGCTTTTTGTATCATCATTCTTCGTTTTATTAATGCCAAGCCTTGTGGCAATACCGAAAATACGATCATTAATAACATAATCGCGTACTGCCAACTTTCATATTGTTCGTTAATCAATAACCCTGCACATAAAATGCCGGCAATTGGGTTAGCTATAGTGCCAAAAGTAAATTCAACCACTGTCATTCGCCCTAATAACCAAACATACAAAATATAGGCTAAAGCAGTGTTAGGCACCACCAGCCAAAATAGCGCCAGCCATTGGGTTGTATTTATTGATGCAGTTAAAAATTGATACTGCTGGGGAGCAAAATAAAAAGCCTGTATTGCAGCAGCAATCGCTAGCAAACTGCCACCAATGATTAATTGCCACGTTAATACTGTCCACCAGTGTACTTTAGCGGTCACTTTTTTTACCAGCGTACTGCCTATAACAATAGTCAATAGCGCCCCTATCAGTGCCACTACTCCCAATAAATTAAGTGCAATATGTTGTGGGTCAAATAAGCGCCATGCTAAAAACACTAAAGCAAGGGCACAAAATCCTTGCACTAACGCTGGCTGTTGCCGTTTAACAAGCCAGGCATACAATAATGCCACTACCGGTACAGACACCATACCGACACCTGCAATCGCAGCAGGTAAATTAATCGCCATTACAAAAATAAAACTAAAAAACAACGCAATATTGATTGCGCCTATTAGAAAAATGCCTGGCCACTGTTTAGCCGTTGGCCAAGAAGGTTTAAATAACAACAATAATAAACCAGCAGGGAGTGCACGTATGGCTCCTAGCAAGATTGGCGGCCACTCTGGGGTTGCGTATTTAGTTACCGCATAAGTCGTTCCCCATAAAAAAGCTGGGATCATGGCAAGTAAAATATTCATTAATTTTCCATTTTTAAATTGATGAATGCGAGTTTAAAACCTCAACTATAATTGAGGTCAACAATATCAATTTTATTAAAAGCATAATCAATCTAATGCAATTGATATAACCAAAAAAGGGTTACCCTATGGCAACCCTTTTTTTGTGTTCAGCGCGTTATGGCTAAATCCGCAAAGCTCAACAAACCCTAAGCTTTACGCCACGTTGTTTTTCCCGCTGAATCTTCAAGTACTACACCTAACGCATTTAGAGCATCGCGAGCTTCATCTGCTGCAGCCCAATTTTTACTGGCACGTGCGTCATTACGTTTTACAATCAGTGCCTCAATTTCAGCCACTTCATCGTCGTTTTGACCGCCTTGTAAAAATGCCTCTGGTGCTTGTTGAGCAATACCAAGTATTTCACCTAAGCTACGTAGAATAAAGGCTAAATGTCCTGCTTTTTCGCTATCACTGTCTTTTACACGATTTAGCTCTTTAGCAACTTCAAACACAACCGGTAATGCTTCAGGTGAGTTAAAGTCATCATTCATGGCTTTTCTAAACTTAGTTACATACTCATTACCTTCAAGCTCACATTCAACTGGCTCAACGCCACGTAATGACGTATAAATACGCTCAAGAGACGAACGTGCTTGGTCTAAGTTTTCTTGCGAATAATTCAGTTGACTGCGGTAATGGCCTGATATTAAAAAATAACGAACCGACTCTGCGTCGTATTGCTTTAATACCTCACGAACGGTAAAAAAGTTATCTAACGATTTAGACATCTTTTCTTTGTTCACTTGTACCATACCTGTGTGGATCCAGGTATTTACATACTGACCATTATTAGCACAGCATGATTGGGCAATTTCATTTTCGTGGTGCGGGAACTGTAAGTCAGAACCGCCACCATGAATATCAAAATGCTCACCCAAGTGCTTAGAGCTCATTGCTGAACATTCTATGTGCCAACCAGGGCGACCCTCACCCCAAGGTGATGACCACGACGGCTCCCCTGCTTTGGCTTTTTTCCATAAAACAAAATCAAGAGGATCGTCTTTATCTTGAGCTACTTCAACACGCGAACCTGATTGCAACATGGTTAAATCTTGTTGCGAAAGAGCTCCGTATTGCTCAAAGGTAGAAACATCAAATAAAACGTCGCCATCGGCTGCAACATAAGCGTGGCCTTTGGCAATCAAACGCTCAACCATAGCAATAATTTCATCCATGTGGCCGGTTACGGTTGGCTCTATATCAGGACGTAGCATATTTAAACTGTCAAAGTCTTCATGCATGGCTTTAGTCATACGCACGGTTAAGTCGTTAATCGCCTCACCGTTTTCATTTGCGCGCTTAATAATTTTATCATCAACATCGGTAATATTACGTACATACTTTAAATCGTAACCTAAGTGGCGAAGGTAGCGAACAATTACATCAAAACCCACAAATGTGCGTGCATGGCCAATGTGACAGTAATCATAAATGGTGATACCACACACATACATGTCAATTTTTCCATCGACCATAGGTTTAAACTCTTCTTTTTGGCGTGTCAGTGTGTTGTATATTTGTACCATTTAGTTGCTTTCCTTCACGATTAACAGAAAAGCTATGTTACCACTTGCTAAGCATGGGCTCTAGCGGTTTATCAAAGCTCTTTGTTAATCTGGGTCAACTACGATAAAATAGCGTCAATATTCAAACCAGCTATAGGAAATCTCATGGTTGTTCTACACACAAATTTTGGTGATATCACCATTAAAATGCACGAAAGCGAAGCTCCAAATACAGTAAAAAACTTTTTAGAGTATGCAAACTCAGGTTTTTATAACGGCACTATTTTTCATCGTGTAATTGATGGTTTTATGGTTCAAGGCGGTGGTTTTGCACCGGGTATGGAACAAAAAGAAGTAAACGACCCAATTGAAAATGAAGCGAACAACGGCCTATCTAACAAAGTAGGTACATTAGCAATGGCACGCACGCCTGATCCACACTCGGCTACAGCGCAATTTTTCATTAACGTGAATAACAACGACTTTTTAAACCACAGCAGTGAAACATCACAGGGCTGGGGTTACTGTGTGTTTGCTGAAGTAGTAGAAGGCATGGACGTAGTAAATAAAATCAAAGGTGTAGCAACTGGTAGCAATGGTTTCCACCAAGATGTACCACTTGAAGATGTGGTAATTGAAAGTGTAACTGTCAGCTAAGACCGCATTATTCTTCAAAGAATGCATAAAGCGGGTATTCACCCGCTTTTATCTAAATGGAATCACCATGACTCGCCAAACCTACTTTATCGCCGATTTACATTTGAGTGAAAATCGCCCTGATATTACAGCGGCATTTTTTAAATTTTTACACGCCCATATTACTCCTCAAAAAGTAGACGCCCTATATATTTTAGGTGATTTTTTTGAAGTGTGGGTTGGTGACGATTATGTTAACGAACTCTCAGCGGCAGTGGCAGAACAGCTAAAAGCGGTTAATAACTTAGGTATTCCTATTTATTTTGTACACGGTAATCGCGACTTTATCATGCGAGAACAGTACGCCGATATGGCAGGAATGACCTTACTGAATGAGCAAACAGTGATCGACCTCTACGGCACTCCTACTGTCATTTTGCACGGTGATGAAATGTGTACCCAGGATGTTGAGTATCAAAAGTTTCGTCGAAAGAGCCGTGGTTGGTGGTGGCCTAAACTTATGCTTGCTATGCCATTGTGGTATCGTAAAAAAATAGCGCGTGATGCACGTGAAAAAAGTAAACTTAGCCAAGCAGACAAACCTATAGAAATACTGGATGTGGTGCAAAGCGCAGTACTCGAAACCTTCGCCAAACATAACGTGGCTAATATGATCCACGGCCATACTCACCGCCCTGATGTACATACCTATGAAGTTAATAACCAAACGCTTACTCGCACAGTATTGGGCGATTGGTATACTCAAGGTTCGTATTTAGTGGTTACCCCTGATTCTCAAGAGTTAGTTTCGACCCCCTTGTAGGGTTTTTAGCCTTTATTGACTAATCGTAATGAGACTTTGCTTTTAAGTCAGGTAAAGTAATAATAAATTGCGTTTTAAAATAGGTATCGCTTTGTGGTTCTGAATGAAGTTTGATGTCCCCTTTTAAAATCTGGGTTACCCATTGATAAACCATATATAAACCTAAACCCGTGTTACCTTTACCTCTAGCTGTAGTATAAAAGGGTTCAAATATATCTGCCTTTATCTCACCATCAACACCTTTGCCATTATCTGACACGCTCAGCCTCACCCTATTATTAGTCGCTTGTTCGACTTTTATTTCTATTACCCCCTCCTGCTTTTCATCAAAAGCATGGTTTAGCGCATTAACCACTAAGTTTTCGACCACCTGAGAAATAATACCTGGCAAGCTAATTACCTGTTTATTAAGTAAAAAAACAGTTTTCACTTTTATTGGCGAGTTTTTTAACCTGGAGTTTAATGACAATAATATCTCTTCAATAATTTTTTCAATATCACATGCAATAAACTCATCATTATGGCGATCAATCGCCATTTTTTTAAAACTTTTTACTAATACGGCGGTTTTATTTAAATTAATTTTAGCCAGCGCTAGGTTCTCTCCAATACTTGTTGTAGTACTTTCTAACGTTGATTTAGTCAGCCCCTGTTTCATCGCTTCATTTAATTTATTCAATGCCATATCTGCATTTGAAACAGAAATAACGGCTCCACCGATAGGCGTATTCATTTCATGAGCAACACCTGCCACGAGCAACCCTAATGAGGATAGTTTTTGCGCTTCAATTAACCCTTCTTGCAGTTGCTGCTGCTTAATTGTGGCATCAAGCTCACGGTTAACGATATCTAGTTCTATCTTTTCAATATGTAATTTATGTGACAGGGCTAATAGCTGATTTTGAAACTTATACTCACGATAAATAAAACCAAAGCTAATTAAACATAGTAATCCACTGCAAATTAACGCTAACCGTAAGGCCGCATTTCGTACAGTTATTAACAATTCATTGGGGCTACTTATAAGAATAATTAATTCTTTGTCAGCATTGCTAATTCTACCTTTGTTCTCGCGCAACGAAAAAATAGAAAAGCGGCGGTAGGTATAAAGACTATGATTAAAAAAGTGCGAACCATATTCTACATTGCATCAATAATTTGCTGCCAAAGCTCTGGTTTTTTTAAAGCGAGTGTTTGCTCATTTTTACCATACATAAACCCCCACTCTAATTCAGCATCAGTATTTAATAACCAAAAGCCATCGTGGTTTAAAATGCTAATTAAAGTGCTCTCTTGGTTGTAACTTTTAATCTGATCAAACAAATAATCTAAGTTAAAGTTTACCACTAGCAAACCATCTAATAGGTAATCTTCTTTATCCGTACGATAGGTTACACGGATTGTTGGTTGATGAGGAATTACAATTTGGTTGCGTTCGATATTTAAATCTATTTCTGTGGCAAAAATGTCAGGCGCACTGACCTGCATCCCTTTTTGAAAGTAGTAACGGGTTTGCTTATTTTGCAAACCACCTGGCGATACAATTTCGCCAACACCATTCACTGCGTTAATGCGGTATTGCTCTTGCCCGTGCTTATCTAGCCAGCGAATCTGAGAGATATTGTCGGTGGTAGCTACAAAATCTAGAAAATAGTTGTTTATCTCAGCTCTACTTTGTCTGAGCGCTGACGAGGCACTTTTACTATTGCTCTTTAATACTGGCGCTTGCGCTAGTATCCGAGTTAGCATTTTGATATTACTGATCTCCGAGGAAAAGTCACTACTGATAAGGACTAACTTTTCATCTTGCTTAGCTTTTATGGTATTTATTTTTTCTTGATATGTTTGTTCGTATATAAGCCAGCCAATAAATAAAGTGATAAATAAACTGAACGAAGACTTTAATAACACACTTTTTTTTGAGCCGATCGGAAAGCTACTGAAGCTATTCATTCTTACTCACTTCAAACTGTTTTAGCCACACAATTAAATCTTTTAAAAATAATGGTTTAGAAAAGTAGTATCCTTGAGCAGTTTCGCACCCCTGCTGATGTAACCACTGAGCCTCAAATTCATTCTCAACACCTTCAGCAATTACCGAAAAGTTAAACTGATTCGCTAAAGATAATATCATCTTAATCATGTACTGATTGTTGTCATTAAATTCAAGATCACTAACAAAGTAGCGATCTATTTTTATCGACGTAGACGGTATTTCATTGATATGAGCCAAAGACGAATACCCTGTACCAAAGTCATCAATGCTGACTTTCATGCCCAAAGCAATAAACCGCTCAAGCGCCTCTTTAATTAAGCTATAATTACTTATAGCTTGTGTTTCGGTCACCTCAAGCTCAAGCATAGAAGGTGAAATATCGTACTCTTCAATTTTAGTTTTTATCTGTTCAAAATAACTTGGCTCAACTAAATCATAAGAGGATGCATTAAATGCAACGGGTAAGTTGCAGCCTTGCTCTTTAAGTTGGTTAATAGTCTCTAGTATTTTTTCGAAAATCACATGGTCTAGTTCATTAATTAACCCGGCTGTTTCAGCTAACTCTATAAATTCATCAGGGCGAACAAAACTACCATCGGCTCTTTGCCACCTAGCAAGCGCTTCAAAACCTGCTGGTTTCAAGGTTGATAAGCTGATTTTGGGTTGTAACGCCACCTGTAAACTTTTATTACCTATAGCCGTTCTGAGCTCAGCCATCAGCTCATAACGACGAGTAATTTGATCTGTTTTTTCCTCGGTATGCTGAATATACTTAGTTTGGTTTAGCTGCGAAGAGTTCAGGCTCGACTCTGCAAGGCTGATTACTTTTTCAGGTGTTAAGTTTAAAGCTACATTTAATTTTAATTCTAAAATACGCGCATCAATGTATTGCTTAACTTGTTCAATTTCGAATTTTTGTTTATTTTGAAAGTAACTAACTGCATTTGAGATATCAAAGTCAACGCTCACTAACATGCCAAACGCTTTGTTACTAATCAATGCTATGCGGGGGTCATACCTAGTAAAGCTATCAACAATACTCTGGTAAACTAACTTCATTAATTTATTACAAAATTCATGACCAAAGGTGAATGCTTTTTCGTCAAACTGATAAATATCAAAAATGACCAATCGCGTTTTTAGCCGCTCCTGCGCATTCATGTTCTTTATTTCACGGGTTAACCAGTTACGGTTTTGCAAGTTAAGTGACACATCGGTATAAGCAAGCTCGGTTAAGCGATTTAATAACGAAATATTAGCAAATCCTGTGCTCACATTTTCACTAAATACTTTAAGTAAATACTCATTTTGCTCATTAATTGGGTTGTCTGATTTGACGATAGTAATGTAATCAGCGCCCTGCTGATCTGGCGTTTCGAAAAAAAACACACTGTGGTGCTTTGAAAAAATATGACGACGCTCTCTAATCGCTTGTTTAAAGTCTTGCAGCATTTCTGCAGGCAGATTAGGTCCCACAGGTTGCCCTTTAATGCCACTAAAGCAACCATGGGTTGAGAGTATTAAACATTCAGAGCTAGGGTTTGAATTACTCGAACAAAAAATACCACCACCTTCGGTTATTTTTAAAATGTTGCTAATTTCTTTAAGCACAGCATAAGAGAAAGAGGCCATATCGTGCTTACCGTTAATACTTCTATATGCATCAAGCACCAACTGTAAACCTTGCTTGGCTGACCTAATTTGTGAGATATACTCCCAAGTGCGCATGTTGCTATTAACAATTGATTGCAGCTTCTCGGCAGATAGGTCTGATTTATTCCAGTATTCATCGATATCGAGCATTTTCATGATATCGCTCTCTGGTGCAAAACCAGGTTGCCCTGTTAAGAGCACAATACGCATTTCTGCGTTACCGATGACCTCTCGAATAGTATTCACTAAACGCAGACCTGAGTCATCCGCCTCCATCACCACATCTATAAAAATAAGTGCAATATCAGGGTGCATGCTCAACGCCAAAGCCGCCTCTGGTACCGAATTTGCTGTTAACAACTCGTATTTATAACCATCTTTGGCTTTTAGCTCTTTTAAGCTGTTAACTAACGCGTTTTGATAATCAAGGTCATCCTCAACGGTTAATATTTTCCATGCTTTCAGCTCTGTATCTGCCTGTTCTTCTTCAGCTGCAAATACAAACAATCCCTCTTTATCTTGCATATCTTCTCACCCAATAATAAATAAGGTATGACCTTGTTATTAAAAGGAATTACAAAGCAATAAGTTAAATAATTTAAATAGTTATTCTAATATTAGGTGAGGGTATTGGATGTGTCTAATTTAAAAAGAATTTAATTAAAATTAGCTGCTACAACAGTTTGCTGTTTAACTGGTAGCAGCTTTATGTGTAAATTATGCGGGTTGTTGGCAAGCAGTAATAGGTACGCCGCTGTGAAATTTAAAGTCTTCGTCGTCCGATGTAATTAGCTGCGCTTCTATTTCAGCAAATTCTTTTACCCGCTCGGTAATATCAAAATCAGCAATTTCTTGAGCAAGGGTTAAATAATCTTGGTAATGACGTGCCTCAGAGCGCAGCAATGAAATATAAAAATCACCCAAGCGTTTATCTACATGGGGTGCAAGTTTGGCAAAGCGCTCACACGAGCGAGCCTCTATGTATGCACCTACAATAAGCTTATCAACTAAGGCATTGGGCTCAAACGTTTTAACATTGCGTAGCATGCCTTTGGCATAACGACATGGCGTTATACTTTTATATTCAACACCGTATTCATCCATAATTTCCAACACTTGATAGAAATGATGCAACTCTTCTTTTATTAACATCACCATTTTATCAATTAAATCTTGGCCATAAGGCGAGTTAGATTTAGGGATAATGGATTTAGTGAGTTTATTTTTAGCCGCTAAATCACGCCAATTTCCCTCACGTTTATAAATAAGCGTTTCAAACGGTTTAAGCCATTCAAGCAGTGCATCACTGCTCTCTTTATCTACCGCATACTTACGAATTAAAAACATGGCACTTTGCGCCGCTTTTAATTCACAAATTAAGTGATCAATTAATATGATGGGTAAGTTTTCTTTTTTGATTGCTTGTTCAACCCACTCATCGGGAGTACTGCATAATAAAAAATTGTTAATTGGCTCTAAAAGCTGGCTATGTGGCACGCTGACTACTCATTGCTAAAAATTGCGATTGTGGCATTTTAACATGAAATATTACTCTGAATAAAATAAACACTCGCCCTTATTGCAAGCATGTGGATAACTTGACTTTGTATACTTACTGAACCATAACTAAATGGACTGTATAAAAAACAAACCAATTATAACCAAACAGTAATATATCCTTTTATGGAGAGCACGCAATGATACTAAATCACCTATGGGGTTTATACGCCCATCCACTCGAAGAATGGCAAACAATTGATAACCGTCACGAAAGCTTAACCTATAGCTTATCGCACATTTTGCTTATCGCTTTATTTCCCTCTGCAATGGGGTACTACTCATCGGTTTACTTAGGCTGGAGTATAGGTACAGGTAATCCAGTATTTTTAACCCATGAAAGCGCACTGATGATTGGCGCAGCCATGTATGTCGCTTTAATTGGCGGTGTATTTGCACTGGCCTATTTAGCGCATTGGATGGCGGTTACTTTTGGTGCTAAACCGACTTTTACCCAAACAATTGAGCTGGCAGCTTATACCGCAACACCGGTGTTTATGTCGGCATTGGCAGCTTTTTGGCCTGAGTTGTGGTTTGTGGTGTGTGTTGGGTTAGTGGCACTCGCCTACTCAGTTTATTTACTGTATACCGGCGTGCCAATTTTGATGCACATTCCGCAGGAGCGCGGCTTTATTTATGCAAGCTCTGTTGTTACATGCGGGTTAATTTTACTGGTTATTATATTAGCGCTTACCGCTATGCTATGGACCAACGGCATTATCAGCCCCATGTTTACTTAAATATTCCTTTTCTATAGACGCAAAAAAGGAGCTTAACAGCTCCTTTTTTATTGGCCTTCATAGTGCTATCAGGCTGACATTACTTTATTAATCAGATTCGTTTTCATCTTGATTATGTATTTCTAAACCAGATGACATTGCGTTTTCACGGATGCTTTTAGCTGAATCGTTGCGCAGCTTATCTATACGGTTTAAGTAATCTTGATTAATGTCGCCAGTAATATATTGTCCGTCAAACACTGATGTTTCAAACTTAGTGATCTCTGGGTTTTCTTGGCTAACGGCAGCAATTAAATCGCTTAACGATTGAAAGATTAAACCATCAGAGCTAATGCTTTGGTTAATATCTTCTACTTCACGGCCGTGTGCAATAAGTTCTGCCGCAGATGGCATATCTATACCGTATACATTTGGAAAGCGTATTTCAGGTGCTGCTGATGCAAAGTAAACATTTTTAGCGCCTGACTCGCGTGCCATCTCTACAATTTGTGCTGAGGTGGTACCACGTACAATTGAGTCATCAACAAGTAGGACATTTTTACCTTTAAACTCACGGTCAATCGCATTGAGTTTTTGGCGAACTGATTTTTTACGAAGCTCTTGGCCTGGCATAATAAACGTACGACCAATATAACGATTTTTAACAAAGCCTTGGCGATACGGTAAGTCAAGCACGCGTGCCATTTCTAATGCAATATCACACGAGGTTTCTGGAATAGGAATAACCACATCAATGTCTTTGTCTGCCCATTCACGCGCTACTTTTTCACCTAACTTAGTCCCCATATTTACACGCGCTGCATACACTGACATACGGTCAATGGTTGAATCCGGTCGCGCAAAATAAACAAATTCAAAAATACACGGTGAGTAAGACACTTTATCTGCACAGCTTAAAGAGTGAAACTCTCCATTTTCAGTGACATAAATAGCTTCGCCTGGGGCAACGTCACGAACAAATTCAAAACCGTCAGGCTTTAATGCTACGCTTTCTGAGGCAAACATGTATTCAGTACCGTTTGCTGATTCACGTTTACCAAACACCAATGGACGAATACCGTTTGGATCGCGAAACGCCACAATACCATGACCGATAATCATGGCGATAGTGGCATAACCGCCACTTACTTTATTGTTAACTTCAGTAACCGCGGTAAAAATATCTTCAGGGTCTAATTTTAGTTTGTCTGATTTACTTAGCTCATGCGCCATGATGTTAAGTAAAATTTCAGAATCAGAGGTCGTATTAACATGGCGACGTGCCTCTGAAAATAACTGCTCTTTTAACGACTCGGCATTGGTTAAGTTACCATTATGCGCAAGCGCTATACCAAATGGAGAGTTTACATAAAACGGCTGAGCCTCTGACGAACTTGAAGAACCCGCTGTTGGGTAACGCACATGGCCAATGCCAATATTGCCTTGCAAACGTTTCATATGACGAGTGTGAAATACATCTTTCACTAGGCCATTTGCTTTGCGCAAGCTAAATGTATTGTTCTCAATAGTTATGATACCCGCAGCATCTTGGCCACGGTGTTGCAAAACGGTTAAGCCATCATAAATCGCCTGATTAACTGGCGATGTTCCGACTATTCCAACGATACCACACATGTAATTTATCCTCGCCGATTAACGGTTTACTGAATTTAAAAAGCTCGAGTTGTTTTCTAGGTACGAAAAGAACCATTCAACTACAAAGCCAAATTCTGGAATCAAAATAGAGTTGCCCCACCAGTGCGTACTTGGCGCACCAGTAAAAGCATCAAGAAAGAAGAGTAACGCGCTCACGACCAACACGCCTCGAAGAGCACCAAACACCACACCAAAAACACGGTCTGTGCCGGATAATCCGGTTCGCTGTACAAGCTCACCTAAAATATAGTTTAGTAAACCGCCTAACAATAGCGTCGCAAAGAATAATATGGCAATGGCCGCCGCATTTCTTAAAAGGGGTTCAGAAATGGATGTTAGGAAGGAAGCTAAATATTGATAAAATAAGCTGGAGATGATGAAAGCCCCTGCCCATACCGCTAATGACATAGCTTCTTTAACAAAGCCGCGTATTAAACCGATGATGGTAGAGAGTGCAATAATGCCAAGAATGGCGTAATCAACCCAGATCATAAGAACCAATTAGTCGCTAATTTTGGGCGCATTCTATACCTAAACCTCCTTGTGATGCAAGTTTAAGCGTGAGATTACAGGTGAGTAAACACGCACCATTTTTAGATTAAAAATAGCGCAGTCTCACCGTTATAAAAACAACAAACATTTTGTTTATAGCGCATCTATTTTGCTATTTTTGTGTGGGCATTGATAAGTAAAGGTAGCGAGCTAAAAATGCGATAAAGGTCTATTTAAACGTATAAAATAAGACGAGGTAAGTGTGTAATATCTCGCGATAAACACACTTCCTTTTATTGAATTTATTTGGTCACTTCAAATTGGGTGACTTTACCGTTGAGTTTGGTTAACTCTTTAAGTGCAGGAAGTTGAGATTGCAGTTCTTGTTTATTCAGTGATGGTCCGACAAAAACTTTCGTTAACGTCCCATTTGGCGTTTTAACTGGTTTAGTAAAAGTTTTAAAACCTTTAGCCTTGAGCTTAGCTTGCAGCGCTTTTACATTGGCTGCATGTGAAAAACTACCTAACTGAATAACATACGCCATGCTAGTTAAGTTTTCGTTAGCTGGGCGCGTAGGTTCTTGAATTGCAGCCGTACTGCTTTGGTTTGTATCAGGTATTACCGCTTCAACCATTGCAGGCTGGTCGGTAATGTCTGTTTGAGCAGCACTGTTTTGCTGTTCAAATGCGGCATCATCAGGCTGAATATCTTCAACTTCATCCTCTTTTAAAGGCTGTGTATTTGCCACTTTTTGATCGATTGATTCTTGTAAATCAATGGTCTTGAACTCAGAGCGTTCTGGAATCGCTTTAAAGCCTTCTTTATAGTGCACTTTTTCACCATCGAGTATATTGGGAATAAACACAATTGCTGCGATCACCACAATACTTGTTCCGACTAAGCGATTAATAAAACCTGAGTTCACCGACATCCTCTCTATTTTTTAAAGTAATGAATAGCGCCAGCCACGGTAAAAAATGAACCAAATACAATTAATAGTGTGTTACTTGGCTGGTTTGGCAAGATAGCATCCAATGCTGCCTCTACGCTATTATAACCCTGTTTAAAATAACTATTAGGAATGCTTAGAAGTGCCTGATGTAAATTAGCAGCGCTATCGCCGCGTGGGCCCTCTAAGCTCGCAAACGACCATTCATCTACTACATCACTAACTTCTTTAAGCACACCGACCTTATCTTTATCAGCAAGCATAGCGGCTAATGCATGAATTTTAAAGCCTTTATCTTTATAGCTTGCTAATTTAGTCGCTAAATAGCGAGCTGATTCAGGATTATGTGCTACATCGGTATACACTAATGGCTCTGCATTTAGTTGTTGAAAACGTCCCTCAACGACTAAGCTCGCTAAACACTGAGTAATCACCTCATCGCTCGGTAATAAGTTTAATACCGATAGAGCGGTTAATGCCGTGGCTACATTTTGGCATGGGATTGCTGGTTTAGGTAACTCAAGATTATGCTCTTTAAATTGCCAACTAAAACTCTGCGCGCGCTCTTTAAAAATAAAGTCGCTGCCAGATAACACCATATTAGCGTTAATTTCTTTACCATAATCGGTCATTGTATGTGGAATATTTAAGTCCCCAATAATTGCAGGAGTACTCTCTCGAAAAATACCCGCTTTATCATAAGCAACTAATTCACGCGTGTCACCTAAGTATTCTTTATGATCTAAGTCGATGGTGGTGATGATGCTGGCATAGGGGGTAACAATATTGGTCGCGTCAAAACGCCCGCCTAAACCTACCTCTAACAGCACGTAATCAACCTCTAAACGCTTGAATATTGCTAACGCGCCTAAGGTGCCATATTCAAAATATGTCAGTGGGGTGTCACCACGACCTTGTTCTAATAAATTAAACGCATCGACATGGTATTGATCGTCAAGCTCTGCGCCATTAACGCGTACGCGCTCATTGTAACGAATTAAATGCGGAGAAGCATAAGTACCAACACGATAACCTTGGGCTAATAACAGTGACTCTAAACAACGTGCTGTTGTGCCTTTGCCATTGGTGCCTGCAATAAGAATGATTTTACTTGAGGAGGTTAAAAGCCCAATGTTGTTAGCAACACGAGCAACGCGTTCTAAACCCATTTCTATATTAGCAGGGTGAACACTCTCTAAATAACAAAGCCAATCATCAAGGCTTGATGATTGGCTAGGAATTGTTTTTGTCATAGCATGTAATCAGTAAAGCTGAAATTTACGCTACTCTATGCTCTTGTTCCGTAGAAGGCAAGTTCATAAACTTTGCTAAGATACGTGCTAGCGTATCGCGCATTTCTCGACGGTCTATAATCATGTCGATTGCGCCGTGCTCTAATAAAAACTCACTGCGTTGGAAACCCTCAGGCAGTGTTTCACGCACGGTTTGTTCAATAACACGCGGACCGGCAAAACCAATCAAAGCTTTAGGCTCTGCAACATTAATATCACCAAGCATTGCCAATGATGCTGATACACCACCCATTGTTGGGTCAGTCATTACCGAGATGAACGGTAGGCCTTTTTCGGTCATTTTAGCAAGTGCAGCACTGGTTTTAGCCATTTGCATAAGTGACATTAGCGCCTCTTGCATACGTGCACCGCCCGATGCAGAAAAACAAATCAGCGGCATATTATGCTCTAAACATTGGTCAACCGCGTCAACAAAGCGAGCACCTACAACCGATGCCATTGAGCCACCCATAAATGAGAATTCAAATGCAACTGCAGCAACCGGAATACCTTTTAAGTTCCCTTTCATTGCAACCAGTGCGTCTTTTTCACCGCTTGACTTTTGAGCTGCATTAATACGATCTGAGTATTTTTTAGAGTCTCTAAATTTAAGCACATCTTTAGGTTCGTGTTGAGCGCCTAATTCATGACGGTCACCGTCATCTAAAAATTGTTCAAGACGCTTACGACCACTAACACGCATATGATGGTCGCACTTAGGGCATACATTTAGTGATTTTTCTAATTCTGCTTTATATAAAATTGAATCACATGACGTACATTTAGCCCATACACCTTCTGGAATTTCTTTACGACCTGAAGATTTAGTCGTTTTTGGTAAGATTTTTTCTAGCCAACTCATTTGCAACTCTCTTAATGCTGTTCTGTGTCGCGAGTCTACATGTTAACCATGCAAACAAATTTTTCCAATTAAAACATGAATTACGCTATCAAGGTATAAAAAACTGGTCTTAGTAGTTAGCCCTACGAATAATAGCGTATAAAAATAACCACCTGATTACCTTTTAAATATCGATATCGGCTAAAAACAATGGCCCCAACGGCGTTCTAGGAATATTAAAGTGTTCTGGGTAATCAACATCTACTAAATATAAACCCGCCGCTTTTGCTGTGGCGCTTGCTTTGGCCCGCTCTTTAACATCTAACAGCTCTTTTAACCAAATTGGTTCATGTTTATGTAAACCGATATCCATTAAACACCCGGTAATATTACGTACCATATGATGCAAAAACGCATTGGCTTTAATATCAATAATGACATAAGCACCTTGGCGCTGTACCGATAAATGATGAATCGTTCGCGTTGCCGTATTAGCTTGGCAGTGAAGCGCTCTAAACGATGTGAAATCGTGCTCACCTAATAAATATTGGCAAGCCTGCTGCATTTTCACTTCATCTAAAGGATGATGAAAATGGGTAACACCTTCATTTAATACCGCACCACGAAACGCATAATTATAAATAACATAACGATAACGACGAGCAGTGGCACTAAAGCGAGCATGAAAGTCTTCAACCACAGGCTGGGCAAAACGAATAGCAATGTCTTTTGGTAATAAGGTATTCATGCCTAATGTAAAGGCCACCATTTCACGCTCAGCATGGGTATCAAAATGCACAACTTGACCAGTGCCATGAACACCGGCATCGGTGCGCCCTGCACATACAATTTCAACCGGATGATTACAAATGCGCGACAACGCTTTTTCTACTTCTTGTTGTACGCTATTTACATGAGATTGACGCTGCCAACCACTGTAACGTGCGCCATTGTATTCTACTCCAAGTGCTACTCGCATAATTACTGCTTTACCTACTGTGCTAATCGACGCTGCATTTTATGCTATATGGCGTCCCAATAAAAGCAGCGAACTAAGGTTCCTAACTATGCGATACAAAAAACCCGTTATTAGTGTTAGCCAATAACGGGTTTTACAGCTTAGTTATCCTTTCCAGGACTTAGCTATTGTTAGTTTTTCAGCTTAGCTTTTAGATTTTGTGCTTCTTCTTGCACATCGTCTGGGCCATTATTAATGATCTCATCCAGGATTTTAACTGCTGAGTCTGCATCATCAATCTCAATATAGGCATGTGCAAGATCAAGCTTAGCTGAGTAACCCCCGCTTTGGGTATCAACATCCATAGGGTTATCACCAGCCAGAAGTGAATCATACTCACCTAAACCAACATCCATATCGACGTCTGTGTAAGGTTCGTGATCTAAATCAGCTTCATCGCTTTGCTCTAACAATGCATCAATATCAACAAAGTCATCCTGCGCTAATGGCTCAGTAACCTCAGGTTGCTCAATAGGCTCTTGCAACGAGGATGCGCTTTCGTCAGCTAAGTCTTCACTTAGTAAGCTATTAAAATCAACATCAAACTCACTGCTGTCACTTAAATCAACATTTTCAGGTTCTGCCAGTTCATTAAGCAAGGCATCAAAATCAGTTTGTGTTAAATCAGCCATGAACTCATCGTCAAGCTCATCATCTGAAATCATGTCTGATTCTGGCGATACTGGGCTTTGCGTTAAATCAGCTTCACGGTCAGCGTTCGTTTGCTCGTCAGTAAACTCTGATGATTCAGCTAAAGCATCAAGTTGTTCATCATCAAACTCATCGTCTGTGCTAACAGCTTGCTCATCTGCAGCTTGTTCAGTCAGATCTGCAGACTCTGAAATATCATTATCTAAAGCTTGCTCTATATCTAACTCTGAAAACTCATTGTTAAGTAACAGCTCATCATCAAAGTCATCTTCTAGGCTATCGAGATCGTTACCTGCGGATAGTGCATTAGCAAGATCTTGCTCTGCTTGGCTGGGTGACATGCCTGTGGCATCACCATCTAAATTATCACCTTGTAGCTCTTGTGGTGTTAGTGATTGATGCTCTTCATCAGATAAAGGCAACTCATCATCAAGCTCTAACTCAGGATACTCCTCAAGTTCTTCACTTGGGGTGATTATTTCAGGCTCATATAGCTCATCGTCATCTGTCGATAAATCATTGTTTTGGATATCGCCAGCAAGCGGATCATCACCTAAATCAATTTCATCTTCATCAAGATCATCGTCTAAGTCATCCATTGACCAATCAGGTACTTGTTCATCCTCATCGCCTGTTTGCTCAAGCTCACTTAAAAGATCATCGACACTTTTGAAGTTTTCATCGTTGTATTCGTCAGGCGCATCTTCTGGGTCGAGTAAAGTAGAAGACGTATCGGTAAAATCATCTTCTGATCCAACATCAAGCTCTGCTTCAAGTTCTGGCTCAGCTGCAACTTCTGGCTCAGCTGCAACTTCTGGCTCTGCTGCAACTTCTGGCTCTGCTTCAAGCTCAGGCTCTGGTTCTGCTTCAAGTTCTGGCTCTGCTTCTGGTTCTGTTTCAGATTGCTCATCTAAGCCATCAACTGACCAATCAGGTGCTTCTACATAATCATCACTTGTTTGTTCTAACTCGCTCAGTAGCTCATCAACGCTATCGAGGTTTTCATCGTTATACTCATCAAGCGCGTCTTCTGGATCAAGTAAATTAGAAGACGTATCGGTAAAATCATCTTCTGATTCAACATCAAGTTCAGGCTGATCTTTAAGCTCAGACTCTGATTCAAGTTCAGGCTCTGCTGCAACTTCTGGCTCAGCTGCAACTTCAGGCTCAGCTGCAATTTCAGGTTCGGCTTCAATTTCTGGCTCAGCTGCAACTTCAGGCTCATCTGCAATTTCAGGTTCGGCTTCAAGTTCAGGCTCTGCTGCAATTTCTGGCTCAGCCTCGATTTCGGGCTCTGCTTCAAGTTCAGACTCTGCTTCAAGTTCAGGCTCTGCTTCAAGTTCTGGCTCTGCTGCAACCTCTGGCTCAGCAAAAGATGAAGCGATAGATTCTACATCTTCACTATTTAACTCTTCTTGCGCGTCAGTTAAATCTTCAATTGAGTCCGCCAATGCATGATCTATTTCAGAATCATGAACATCACTTTCTGGTTGCTCAGTATCTAGTACATCGTCACTATCTATTTCGTCTTCATCAACTAGGCTATCGATATCAGGCTCTTCAGTTTGAGCTTCAGTAGTTGGTTGCTCGGCATCGAGCAATTCATCAAAATCAACTTCATCGTCTTCATCAACTAGGCTATCGATATCAGGCTCTTCAGTTTGAGCTTCAGTAGCTGGTTGCTCAGCATCGAGCAATTCGTCAATATCAAACTCGTCGCCCTCTTCAACTAAGCTGTCGATATCTGGCTCTTCACTTTGCTCTTCAGTAGCTGGTTGCTCAGCATCGAGCAATTCATCAATATCAACTTCATCGTCTTCTTCAACTAAGCTGTCGATATCTGGCTCTTCAATTTGAGCTTCAGTAGTAGTTGGTTGCTCAGCATCGAGCAATTCATCAATATCAACTTCATCGTCTTCATCAACTAGGCTATCGATATCAGGCTCTTCAGTTTGAGCTTCAGTAGTTGGTTGCTCAGCATCGAGCAATTCATCAATATCAACTTCATCGTCTTCTTCAACTAAGCTGTCGATGTCTGGCTCTTCAGTTTGAGCTTCAGTAGTTGGTTGCTCAGCGTCGAGCAAACCATCAATATCAACTTCATCGTCTTCTTCAACTAAGCTATCGATATCAGGCTCTTCAGTTTGAGCTTCAGTAGTTGGTTGCTCAGCATCGAGCAAGTCGTCAATATCAAACTCGTCGCCCTCTTCAACTAAGCTGTCGATATCTGGCTCTTCACTTTGCTCTTCAGTAGCCGGTTGCTCAGCATCGAGCAAGTCGTCAATATCAAACTCGTCATCTTCATCAACTAAGCTGTCGATATCTGGTTCTTCGCTCTGATCTTCAGTAGCTGGTTGCTCAGCATCGAGTAAACTGTCTATATCAAACTCGCCATCATCAGCTTGTGCTGTTACATCATCTGCTTGTTCATTATTCTCATCAAGCAAGTCGTCAATGTTAAAGTCTTCGCCCTCTTCAGCAAGTTCTTCACTAAGTGCTGCCATATCATCATTCGATTCACCTTGGGGTTCATCTGGTAATGAATCGTCATCTTCTTCATCAAACAGGCTATCTAAATCATCCGCACTTAAAATATCATCCGACTCGTCAAGATTAATTGTATCGCCCGTGTCATCTTCATCAGGGCTATCAAAATCTTGTTGCATGAAAACATCAAGTTCATCGCCCTCAGTATTTTCATCTTCAAAAACAACATCATCATTAAGTAAGCTTTCTAACTCATCTTGATCTAATAAACTGTCATCATCGAGATCATCGTTAAATGCCACATCATCATCGAGTAACACGTCATCCATGTTGTCGTCTAATTGCACGCTTATATCATCAAGCGGATCGGGAGCTGGCGCTTCTTCATCAAGAATGGGCTCTGGCTCTTCATTTATTGGATCAGTAAACGCTGGAGCTTGAGGAATAAACTCATCATCGTCACTTTCAGGCTCTTGATTATTACTACGCTTACGCAACCACATAACAACGGCAAAAATGATCAATAAAGCCGGAATGGTCATTAATAAAATCAGCACTAAAGGATTCGAAAGTAGCGCGGCAAAGCTAAATTCACTCTCTTGCTCTACCTCTTTTAATTTTTGCTGCGCAATAATCTCATTTTGCTTAACGATTAATTCTTTTAACTGTTGTTGAATTTCACTATCTTGGCCTAGTTGTAAACGAACGTTTTCTAACTCGTTTGAAATACCTGTCAGCTGTTTTTTAAGGTTGTTGTTTTCAACTAAAATCTCTTCTACGTTACTAACCGAACTTTTAAACTGCTGCTGAAGCTCAACTAATTTATTACCTTGATCTGTTTTAATAGCTTTTAATTCTTGTTGTAATTCTTTTTTGGCTTCATCAACGTCTGCTTTGCGGGCTTGGGTTACTTGTGTTTGTGCTGAATTGATCTCTGCTTGAGTGAGTGTGCCATTTTTCTTTTTTTCCCACAGTTCATCGTCTTGCTCAGAACGTTGCTTAGCTAATTGCGGGTTTACTCGTCTAATTTCTGCCAAAGTAGGTATTTTTAAATACGAACCACTTTGCATGTGATTTAAGTTTTGTTCTAAAAATGAGTTGGGGTTTTTGTTATACAAGGCCTGCATAACTTGATAAATGCTGACTGAGTTATCTGGGCGAACTTTAACGGCAATACGCCAAAGTGTATCGGTTGGTTTTATTGGCCCAATAGAGCGACCCTGCGCGCCGTAATCTGCGCCTTTAGGCCCTCTTAATTGGGTACTGTCTTGAGAGTAAACAGTCGTTACCATCAGTGCAGACGCTAATATAATAAGTGAAACGAAACCGCGCATGCTGATCCTTTAATGTTTAAATGTTAACGCAGCGCTTTAAAATTGGCGCTTAAACATTGATTATTCTTGCCGTTGTTAGCCACGTGGCCAACGCACATTTTTATTACAATCTATTTTTATTGCAAGCTCTATTCCAGTTACAAACTATAAACCAGTTAAGCCATAATATCCATCGCAACGCATTGAAAATAAATACCTTAAACATCATGATAAAAATGTTTTTATGTTGTTTATCAAGATGTTTACACTCTCTCAGTTAATAAGTGGCAAAAAAATGGCGGTTAAAGCATAAAAAAAAGGCAAACCACTGTGGTTTACCGTTTATTGAAATTATCACTATTTTCAGGCTAATTACATATAATTAGCAATCAGTTCTTCTGCTATTTGTACACTATTGGTTGCAGCCCCTTTACGGGTATTATCACTTACTACCCACATATTTAATCCATGTGGGTGTGAAATATCAGCACGTAAACGGCCGATATAAACAGTATCATTACCACTGGCATCCGACACAGCCGTTGGGTAATCGCCAGCATCATCAATTAGCTCAACACCTGGCGCATCACTCAATAGTTGCTTTACATGCTCAAAATCATAAGGCATACGCGTTTCAATATTAATTGACTCAGAATGACCAAAAAATACAGGGACGCGAACACAAGTCGGGTTTACCGCAATGGTTGTATCGCCTAAAATTTTATGCGTTTCGTTTACCATTTTCATTTCTTCGCGCGTATAGCCGTTATCTTCAAAGCTATCGATTTGCGGTATTACATTAAACGCAATTTGCTTAGGAAATATTTCGTTTTCCATTGGGCGTGCATTCATTAAATTTGCAGTTTGTTTAGCCAGTTCATCAACAGCCTCTTTACCCGATCCCGACACCGCTTGGTAAGTTGAAACGTTAATACGATCAATGCCGTATGCATCATAAATAGGCTTAAGCGCAAGCATCATTTGAATGGTTGAACAATTAGGGTTGGCAATAATATTACGATTTCTAAAATCGGCTAAACTCGATGCATTTACTTCTGGCACAATGAGCGGCACTTCAAAGTCATTTCTAAAGTGCGATGTGTTATCAATAACGATACAGCCAGCGTCTGCGGCAATAGGGGCATATTTTTCAGATACACTGCCACCAGCAGAAAATAAACCGATATGCGCTTGGCTAAAGTCAAAGCCTTCAACATCACGTACTTCTATGGTCTCACCACGAAACTTTATATCTTCGCCAGCACTGCGGCTGCTTGCTAATAAAAACAGCTGATCGACCGGAAATTTACGATCTTCCAAAGTTTCAATGATTTGACGACCTACAAGGCCTGTAGCGCCGAGTACGGCAACGTTATATTTTTGCGACATATTTCATCCTCTGTAAGCACGATTAAAACAACCGTGCTAATTAAATTAGTTTGCTGTAGTAAAACCAAGC
Organism: Pseudoalteromonas sp. MER144-MNA-CIBAN-0113; assembly: GCF_040308965.1. Lineage (NCBI taxonomy): Bacteria > Pseudomonadati > Pseudomonadota > Gammaproteobacteria > Alteromonadales > Pseudoalteromonadaceae > Pseudoalteromonas > Pseudoalteromonas sp. MER144-MNA-CIBAN-0113. The sequence continues at coordinate 8,519 of NZ_JBEOOG010000046.1, read as the reverse complement.
TGCGCAAGTGCAGCAAGCTCGGTGCTATCACCTTCAACCACCACAGTGCTAAACTCACGTCGGGTTGGATAATTTTTTCGTAAACTGTCAAAGCCTTCATCGGCCAAGTGACGCAGTAAAATGCCATCATCACGGCGTACGTCATAAACTAAGTGCACTAAACGGGCTATATCTGTTTCGCTAAAACTACTTCCTAGGGCGACTTTTTTAATTGCAGGAGGCGGTAAAAAATCATCAAGCGATTTTATTGCGTTAACCCCTTTTAGCTCACACAAGCTTTGATACAACATTTGTGTACCCCGAGCTTTACCCTCAAGAGTATGTCCGGCAATGTGCACACTGGCATAGCGAACATGCTCAAGTAACTCGGTTAAAATGTTAGGTTCGTTTTCCCACACATCCAACACTAAATCGAGCTCAGCGCCTGCTTCCATCACCTCAAGTAATGCTTGATTATCAATCACATCACCTCGGCTGGCGTTAATTAAAGTAAGTCCAGGTTTAAGCGTAGTTAAGCGCTTTTTATCAAGCATGTGCAGTGTTTTATGCGTACCTGTTTTTACTAACGGCACATGAAACGTGACTATATCTGACTGCGCTAATAGCTCATCAAGCTCAACATGCTCGGTTAATAGCCCTTGCTCATGCTTAATTGGGTCGCACAATAGTAAATTAACGTTAAGCGCTTTTAATTTTTGCGCGAGGCAACTACCAATATTACCCACACCCACAATACCAATTGTTTTCCCGCTTAATGGGCTGGCGTTTTCTTGACTTAATGCAAATAAACTACTGATCACATATTCAGCAACCGCAATCGCATTGCAGCCAGGTGCACTGGTAAAAGCAATATTTTTTGCGTTGAGCAAATCGGTATCAATATGATCCACACCAATAGTGGCTGTACCTACAAAGCTTAGCTTATTAGCCTGTGCTAATAATTCACTATTGACCTGCGTGACTGAACGAGTCAGTAATACATCAACATCAATGAGTTGTTCTGGAGTTAATTGCCTGCCATCAAATCGTTCAACCTGACCCATATCTTTAAAGAATTGCTCAACTAAAGGCATATTTTGATCGGCAAGAATTTTCATTGTGAATCCGTTTGGCAAAATGAGACCCTATTGTAACGAACAACCGCCTATTTGCACAAACGAAAAAGCCGAGCATTTTGCTCGGCTTTAAAATAGTTAAAGGTTTACTTAGCCTTTGTATTTGCTCATTACTAATGTGGCATTGGTGCCGCCAAAACCAAAACTGTTAGACATAACCGTATTTAGTTCAACGTCTTTGGCTTCAGTTACAATGTTCAAGCCCGCTGCTTGCTCATCAAGCTCATCAATATTGATAGATGGCGCAACAAAACCATGCTCAAGCATTAGCAATGAAAAGATGGCTTCGTGTACACCTGCCGCACCCAGTGCATGGCCTGTCATTGCTTTAGTTGCGCTGATCATTGGCGAGTTACCACCAAATACTTCTTGAATAGCGCTTAGCTCTTTCACATCGCCTACGGGTGTTGACGTACCATGAGTATTCAAGTAATCAATGCTATCAACGTTTTGCATTGCTTGGCGCATACAACGTACTGCGCCCTCACCCGATGGTGCAACCATGTCGTAACCATCTGAGGTTGCGCCGTAACCGGTAATTTCAGCATAAATGTGCGCGCCACGTGCAAGTGCGTGTTCTAGCTCTTCAACAACCACAATACCACCACCGGCTGAAATCACAAAACCATCGCGGTTAGCATCGTATGTACGTGATGCTTTTTCAGGTGTGTCGTTATATTTAGTCGAAAGCGCGCCCATAGCGTCAAATTCCATCGCTAGCGTCCAGTGAAGTTCTTCACCACCACCTGCAAAAATAACGTCTTGCTTGCCTAGTTGAATTTGCTCAACGGCATGGCCAATACAATGCGCAGAGGTTGCACACGCAGAGCTAATTGAATAGTTAACGCCTTTAATTTTAAATGGCGTTGCTAAACAAGCCGAGGTGGTGCTCGCCATAGTACGTGGCACCATGTAAGGGCCAACGCGCTTAACGCCTTTTTCGCGAAGGATATCGGCCGCTTCTACTTGCCATTTTGATGAACCGCCGCCAGAACCCACTAATAAACCAGTGCGCTCGTTTGATACTTGTTCGTCGCTAAGGCCCGCATCTTCAATCGCTTGTGCCATTGAGATATAAGAATAAGCCGCTGCATCACCCATAAAGCGCATTGCTTTGCGGTCAACATGCTCTTTAACATCAATATCAATTTTACCTGATACATTGCTGCGCAATTTGTAATCAGCAAATTCTTGGTTAAAAGCAATACCGCTTTTACCCGCTCTTAGTGACTCTAATACTTCTTCTTTATTATTGCCGATGCTTGATACAACACCGATGCCTGTTATTACGGCTCTTCTCATGGGTAATTCCCTTAGCTTAATACTTAATTGTGTTCTATTTTACGCGAATTTAATCACCTAAGTGGTCAGCTTTCTAGCGTACACTTGTACTCTGAACCTACAGCTTATAAATAACGCCAGACTATTTCAAAGAAAACACGTAAAATAATTAAAAAATTATCTATAAAATTGAATTGGTCATGATAAAAAACGCCCACATACACTTTAATGATTTAGGGACACCGGTTGCTAATGACTTTGATGATGTTTATTTTTCTAATGACGACGGCCTCGCTGAGTCTCATTATGTGTTTTATCAACAAAACAATATAGAGTCACGGTTACAAAATCATGACCGTGAGCACTTTGTTATAGCCGAAACCGGTTTTGGTACAGGGCTTAATTTTTTAAATGCATGGCAGCAGTTTTATGACCACCTGCAATGCCCACAAGTTCAAAGTCAACAGCCAAATACAGTGCAACGACTGCATTTTATTTCTTTTGAAAAATATCCACTTAGCGTAAATGATTTAAAACAAGCCTTGCAAGCTTGGCCTAGTTTAAGTCATTTAAGCGCCCAACTCGTCTCCCACTACCCGATTAATTTAACCGGTTGTCATCGCCTTGAATTTGCCAATGGCCTTGTGGTGCTCGACCTCTACTTTGGTGATGTGCTGGAATGTATTAATAGCATGAGCTACCCACAAAGTGGACTGGTTGACGCATGGTTTTTAGATGGTTTTGCACCGAGTAAAAATCCTGATATGTGGCAGCAAAGTGTATTTAACGCCATGGTTGATATTTCTAGAAGCAACGCGACATTAGCCACGTTTACCGCTGCGGGCTTTGTTCGCCGTGGCTTAATTGAAGCAGGCTTTAGCATGCAAAAAGCTAAAGGCTTTGGCCGAAAACGAGAGATGCTAGTTGGCACACTCGCTCAGGCTAATTCAAAACAATCGGCCCCCGCCTATTTTGAGCATCACTTCTCTCCCCTTACCAATGTAGCTGTTATTGGCGGTGGTATAGCCAGCAGTTGTATTCTTTATAGCCTTGCGAAACGCGGTATACCAAGCCACTTATTTTGCCAAGATAAACAACCGGCCATGGGGGCATCTCACAATGTACAAGGGGCGATATATCCGCATTTACAAGCAAAAAATTCGCCACACAGTGAACTATTTGCCCATAGTTTTTTATACGCAAAGCGGCTTTACAACCAATTACTCAACAATGGCTTTTTGTTTGATCACCAGTGGTGTGGTGTGCTGCAACATGCAGTAAAAAAACCATTGGCAGAGCGTCATCAAAATCTCGCTGATAAACAACTGTGGCCAGAACAGCTTATGCGAAATGTGACTGCTGATGAGGGTGATGCTATTGCTGGGGTTAAAACAGGTTACTCAGGGGTGTTTTTTGAACAAGGCGGCTGGGTTAATCCCCCCCAGTTAGTCAGTGCTATGTTAGATGCCGCACAGCAATTAAATGAGTTTGAGAGCTTATTTAATTGCCACATTGAGCAACTTAACAAACAACCCGATGGCTGGTACTTAACCACGCAAAAACAAACATTTGGCCCCTTTAGCGATGTGATTATTTGCGCCGGTGAACACAGCGATGCATTTGCGCAAACTAAAACGCTCCCTATTGTTGGCGTACGCGGACAGGTGTCACATGTTCAAGCAAGCACGCAATCACGTAAGCTAAAAACCGTACTATGCCACAAGGGGTATTTCACCCCCGCTTATTTAGATCACCATTGTATGGGCGCCACCTTTGAAAAAAACAGTAAAAGCCGTGAAGTGACCGAGCAAGACAACCACACCAACCGCGAGCAACTACTGAGCTTTTATAGCAACACTGAATTTGCCACCAGCTTAGGCGATATTAGCTCTGCTAAAGCCGCTGTTCGCTGTAGTTTTATTGATCATTTACCTATGGCCGGTGAATGGGTGGAGCAAACTGACTATACACATGCATTTGCTAATTTACGTTTGGGTAAGCGCTATCAATACCAAGCATTAAAAAAACCACAACAGGGCCTACATATTTTTACCGGCTTTGGCGCGCGAGCATTGTGCAGTGCACCGCTATCTGCCGAGCACTTAATTAGTAGTTTAAACAACGAACCTCGCCCACTAAGCGAACGCGTAAGCCAAGCTATTCACCCAGGCCGCTTTATTGTTCGTGACCTTATTCGCAATAAAATTTAAAGGTAATAATACCTACAAAGCCCTTTACCGTAATTACCAAGAACGCAGTGTACGTATTGGCTTATACCACCGTAGCTTTGTAACCGGAGTAAGTATAATGATCGAGTAAAAAGTTCTAAAAAACGCCTTAAAAAATAGCTAATTTTAATACTCAGTTAAGTAATAACTTTTCACTAATATGTTTTTTTAAATAAGCTCGTTTAAATCCCATTTACTCTTTAAAAATAATTTCCTACCCCAAGGTCTGTTTGTACGAACAATCTTTACACTATATTGAGAAGGAATTAATTATGAGTAAGACTTTAATTATTGGCGCAAGTGGGCAGATTGGTAAACTAACCACCAAACTATTGCTTGAACGCCAACATCCTGTAGTGGCTTTAGTACGTGACAAAAGTAAATTAGATGACTTAAATAGCGACTATTTAACAATCGTAGAGCAAGATTTAGAAAATGATTTTAGCGATGCGCTGCACGGTTGCGACCATATCATTTTTGCCGCAGGTTCAGGCGGGAACACCGGCGCAGATAAAACCTTACTTATTGATTTATGGGCCGCCACCAAAGCCATTAATTACGCAAAAGAGCATGCCGCTAAGCACTTTACAATGGTGAGCTCTATTGGTGCTGACGATCCAGATGCAATTCAAAGCGATTTAAAACCCTATTTAGTAGCTAAGCATATGGCAGATAGGCATTTAATTAATAGCGGGCTCAATTATACGATTGTACGTCCAGGCTCACTCACAAATGAGAATGCCTCAAAACTTATTTCTACCGAACGTCCCAAAGATCGCGATAAAGCAATAATTAGCCGTGAAAATGTAGCCCATGTTTTATTTACTATTGCCACAGAGCAAGGCAGCAATCGCTGCATATTTGAAGTATTTGATGGCGACAAACCAATAAAAGCCGCTATTAAATAAGCATTACATTCATCCCTTGCCATGCAAGCTGTATGGCAAGCAGGGTTAAAATAACTTTAAAAATAACCCTAAAACGTGCCACCGATAACCGCTTAAGTAAACGAATCCCTAGCCAAGTGCCAATGGCTCCGCTTAAAATCATCGCCAGTGTTAACGGCAACCACTGCCAAAAGCTAAAACCCAGCCCCGCATAAACAACGGCTTTTAAGCTATGCTGCAAGGTCATAATACTTGAAAAAGTCGCGGTAAATTTAAGCTTATCGTAATGATTAATGTGTAAATAACTCGCAACCAGAGGCCCACTTGCTCCCACAAAAGTAGAAATAAATGCCGTAATTACACCCGCTATTAAACGCCCTAATCGTGAGTCTTTATTAAATTCAGGGATTGTTCCCCACAGTAAATAAATCACAAATAAAGCCACAAACAGCTTCATGCTATCAAGGTTAATATCGCTCACTACTTGGCTTGACAACCCCGCGCCAATTAACCCACCCAGAGTAAAATACAACAACATCGGCTTATCAAGATGAGCAATGCTTAACAACAACCGATTGGCATTAGAGCCTAACTGCACCAATCCATGTACCGGCACAACCACTGCCATCGGCATAACCGACGCCATTACCACCAGCAACATTAATCCACCACCCGCACCAAAAGCCGCCGATACGAACGAAGTAAACCCCGCCAGTAAAATAAGTAACAGCGAGATCAAAGGCGAAATGTGTTCAGCTGTAAAAATATACATACCCATACCCGCAGTTAATCATAAGCTCATAATACAACTAATAGACAAGTAAGCGACTAGTCTATTAGTGGTATGGGTTCGGGGTTCGGGGTTCGGGGTTCGGGGTTCGGGGTTCGGGGTTCGGGGTTCGGGGTTCGGGGTTCGCAAGATAAACCAAAGCACAATAAATTCAATAATTTTAGCCATAAAAAAACCCGCGACTTGATTGCTCAAGTTGCGGGTTTTTTAGGGTTTTTAAACAAACGAATTTAAAAACCGTTATTGGTGGAGCTGGGGGAATCTTAACTAAACATATAACCAATTGAAAAATAACAAAACCCACCTACAAGAAACCACTTGTTGTTACCATTGTTGTGACTATTTGTTTTTGTGTGGGTTCAAATTCGCGTTTTGCAGCTGAACCTGAATATAATAATTACATTAAATTTTTATCTTTGTATCTACAAAGTTAATTAATTCTTCTGCTTGCTCGAAATAAGGCTGTAAACCTATTGCTTCTGCTTTATCAAGAATAATTGAATCAAAAAGTGAACCCGACTTTTTACGTATATAAACTGAAAAGCCATACTTTGGTGATGAACTAAAGCTCACTTCATACTCGGCTGCCATTAACTTTGCTGACACGTCTTTTGTTGTTCCTTTTTGCTCATTAAAATATTCTCGAGTCTTCTGTAACGCAATCGATAACTCTTTAGCTTCATGTTCAGTAAGACGTAATTGCTTATAAGCTGAACCTTTAGTAGTTAATCTAAGATAAGTTGTCTCATCAGTTTTGATAACGGCAAGACTAGCGCCTGAAAACTCTGTGACAACCCATTTAAATTCATATTCATCAATGTAATATTCTTTGCCCACTGAATGAAAACTAAAAAGCACAAAAATTAATAAATATATATTTCTCATAAATTCCCTCTCAACAAATTAATTAAAACCTAAACTTTTTTTGTCGCTTTCTGGCTTATCTAAGCCACTGTAACCAACACTTAACATTGTCTCCATACCAAATGTTGCTGGTATTAAAGCTAAGCTTATAGATGTTTCTTTGTGTTTCCATACGAGCGTAGCAGAAGCCATATTTGGCTTTTCAAAATCACCAAACATAGTAGTTAGCTTATTTGTTAAAGTAATATAACTGTCAGTATCAAAAGTAACACCAACACCACTTAATCTCATTTCTGAGTCAAACGAAAAGTGTAATCTTTGCCTGTCTCTGTCTATCTCAAAAACCTTACGCGAATCTTTTAACTCTAACCAAACGATATCACTAATATTTTTTTTCTTCGCTTTTGGATATTTGGCTAAAACCGTTTCTAACGAATCCCCCCACTGAGTACCAAAAACACCATCGCTAAACAATTCTGTAATAGTTGTCGCTTTTGAAGGGGATAGAAAGAGTAAAAATATAACACCTAATAAGACTCTCATGGCTTTCCTTAATTTGAATCGTAGGGTAAGTTTGGGCTTGAATAAACTTACCAAGCCAATAAGTTATGGTAACACTTATATATAAACGGCTTGCCAGTAAACAGGTAAACTAATGTAAGAGATCGGCTTCAAGTCTAATGGTAAAAAGCTTACATTACTTGAATCGTAATAATAGCTCTCTTTTTTAGGACTCAATAAACCCTTGCGCATATCTCTCCGTAAAAAGCCTAAATAGGTTTATTTTCGTAAATAAAAGTCAGGTTTTAACAAGTTTTGTGGTGATTATTTAGTACGCCCGTTCATGAAAATAGTTAAGTTATACTAAGTTTTAATGAGGTTTTGTGAGGTAGGTCATATCAAAATAAGCTATTAGGCTGCTTGTGACTTACGAAAACACCTATTTAATTTGCTTAGGCTTAACCCTACTAGATGCATGGTTTTTGGTTTGTGGTGGTTTGTAGCCCTTACCTCTGGCTTTAGCAAGGTAAGACATACGCCATATAGCGCCTTGCTTTTTATCATGCTCATTTCGTTTAAATCTATAAAAACAATTTTTTGGTATCCATGGACGCACACCCAATGTATTTCCCATTTCTAAAATAAATTCATTTATCTTACTTGGGTAGCATACTTTGTTAGCATCAAGAATAACTACCACATGATAATGCTGCTTTTTCGCTCTTTCTTGCTCCCGCGTCCAATGGTAGCCAAAGATAGGCATTTTATACCTTTGCTGCGTATTCCGGTGATGGTGAACACCGATTCCGGTTTTATCGTGAACACTTAAATTCCACGCATTGGGTTCATGACA
>NZ_JBEOOG010000045.1:0-32248 GCF_040308965.1 Pseudoalteromonas sp. MER144-MNA-CIBAN-0113 | reverse complement strand
TGAACCTGCTAACCACCCGCCGTCTGACTATAACTATTGTGAAAAGAAGACAGGACAACTACTCTGACACGGCGGGGTATCTAGTCCATTTTACATTAAAAGTTTGTCAAGATTTTATAATGTGGGTACGATTTATCGCTATTCTGCACTCTATAATAATTGAATTTTTGCATGACACTAAACTTGTCAGGATTGACAAGGGTGTGATTCAGTTAAATGCCAAAGCAAACAGCGTAACTACAGCTCTTTCCGCTCGCTCGCTCACTAACGTCAAGAAATTAAACATCAGATAACATATCTATATGAATAAACTTTTTCATCACACAATAACAACTGTTTATTTATACAGCCATTATTGTGGAATCACTTTTAATTAGCAAGCATGTTATTGCTTAAAAAGAGCGTTTACTTTTCTTTGGCTTATTAAAACAATATATCCAAAATAAAATTTCTAAAGAAAAGCCTAATAAAATCAAAACAATTGCCCCAGCCTCATTACCCATAGCGTAACAAGTAAACGACGCTATAAAAACGGTGCATGCCAATAACCAATTAATTATATTCTGCATAGTTATCTCCTTGTGTGTTAATAGTTACTATAGCCATGAATTTAAAGAGGTACAATTTTTACTCAAGGGTTTTTATTTAGCACTGTTGTTCTTTTAAGGTTAAGGTTTGTTCAATCTGAGGCAGTTTACTCACGGCACGAGGTTTATAGCCTAATTATTTAAATAAAAAAGGCGCAAAGCTTCCATGTCCTGCTTACGTCCCTTATTTACATCCATGAGGGCAATACAGAGTAGCTCCACCCCTAGTTATAATTCCCTTGAGCTCATCCGACCATATTGCTAATCTAAATGCTTTAAAACTAAGAGCAATAAATACATGGAAACGTTTAAACAACAACACCCTATTCATACCGATATCACTGTGGCATGGGGCGATATGGATGCCCTACAGCATGTTAATAACTGTGTTTACCTGCGTTATTTTGAAATAGCCAGAATCGATTTTTTAAATAAATTAAATTTATTTGATACTATTAATGCTAAAGCCACGGGGCCTGTGATCAGTGAAAATAATATTCGCTATAAGCGTCCAGTTACCTTTCCCGACACATTGAGCGTAGGTATTACCATTAGTGATATTAAATCTGACCGATTTGTAATGAACTACAGTGTGTTTAGTCATGCGCAAAACGCGATAACAACCACCGGCATGTCAAAAGTGGTGATGTTTGACTTTAAAACAGGCCAAAAAGCCACGATCACTGAGCCATTGTTATCGGCTTTAAAAGCAAACTCTCAAACCGAATAATTAGGATTAGCAATGCAATATAGTCAATTAGGCAGTAGTGGTGTTAGCGTTTCAAGAGTGTGTTTAGGTAGCATGACCTGGGGAGTACAAAACACTCAGCATGATGCCGACCAACAGATAGCCTATGCGCTTGAGCAGGGTGTGAACTTTATTGATACAGCAGAAATGTATGCTGTTCCTCCCTCTCCCGATACCTACGGTAAAACAGAAGAAATTATAGGCAATTGGATAGCACGTAATTCACAAAAACGAAAAGACATTGTTATTGCAACTAAAATTGCCGGTAATGGGCTTTCATGGATCCGTGATGGCGGTGATATTACTCGCCAAGCTGTTATTGATGCCGTTGATCAGTCTCTAAAACGCTTACAAACAGATTATATTGACTTATACCAATTACATTGGCCAAATCGTCGCACTCCTCATTTTGCAAGGCAATGGCCTGGTATGCTTAAATTTACCGAGGTAGATGCAAAACAACACACCGCTGATATGCTTGATATTTTAGAGGGGTTAGATGCGTGTGTTAAAGCAGGAAAAATTAAGCATTGTGGGCTTTCTGATGATACGCCTTGGGGAATTAGCCAATTTTTAAATTTATCAAAAGAGCATAACTTGCCAAAAATGGTGTCTATCCAAAACGAGTTTAGCCTAGTACATGCCAAAGATTGGCCTTATTTAATAGAACAATGTGTACATGAAGATATTGCTTATTTACCTTGGTCACCATTGGCCGCAGGGCTATTAACCGGTAAATACCTAAATGGAGCACGCCCTGAAGGCTCCCGCTGGACATTTATGCAGCGTAACGGTATTTTTCGTGATACGCCACAATCACAACAGGCGACCAAAGAGTATGTTGAACTTGCCCATGCACACGCTATCACCCCAGCTCAATTAGCGCTGGCTTGGTGTAATCAAGTCGATGGAGTGACATCATCTATTATTGGTGCCACTACTATGGCGCAATTAAAGGAAGACATTGATGCGTTTGACCTAACACTGAGCGATGACGTGTTATCAGCGATTGATATCATATTTAGAAATAATCCAATGCCTTACTAATGAAATCAAGCAAAGGGTAAATGTTATTCAATAATGTTGATTCTTTGCTATTCTTTATGTTTATTTTTTAAGCGCTAAGGTATAATTAAATACAGTCATTTAATAAAGAATTATCAGCTTTTTATGGATACAGCTCGTTATTTCTGCCTGCTATTTTTAATATTCTCGAGTAACAGTATTAGCCAATCTAAAAATCAGCTCACTGAAATTTTATGGCTACAAAGCAACACACCACCTTTTCACTTAGACTCAGAGAATACTCAAATGGGCTTGTGTGACAGTTTAACTAAGCAACTAATCAGTAGTATAAAGGATGTAAAACATACTCGATTATTTGTTCCACAAAAACGAATTAATAAATATATCAAAGAAGGCAAAAATGTCTGCTTTCCATGCGTAATCCATAAAAAGAGCACCAACGAAGTCTATACATACTCACGTCCTACTTCTATCTACCCTGAGTTTAGTATTATTACAACTAACCAAAAAGCAGAAACACTTACTAAAGCACATGGTAATCCTATAAATTTAATTAGTTTACTTAGCGATGAACGCTTTACCTATGGACAAGCCGCAGCACGACGTTTTTCACCACACATAAATATGATTATTGAAAACTCTTTGAGCCATCATAACGTGTCCTTGAGCTTAAGTAGTGATAATGAGAGTGGCGTTGTGATCGATAGGTTGAGGCATGGCTTTTTAGACTACTCGCTCGATTACCCTTTTATGGCCAGTTACTTTAACCAGCAACAACACCCTATAAAAATCGTTAGTATCCCCATAGCTCAAAATACGCGCTCATTAATCAAAGGAGCTGTAGGCTGTGCGACTAATGCACCTAATGATTTTGCTAATCAGGCAATTAAGAAAATTAATGCGGCATTAGAAAGTACCATACTAGAATCAGCGGCTCATCAACTAAGCCAGCGACACTGGCTAAGTGAACATATCGATAATTTTGATAAACAATATTATCAACACATAATTAAATTTGACTCACAGACCAATGATGCTCCAATAAACACTGCTGACCAGAATAAAGAGCAACGTTGAACTCTCGCCCAGTACTAACCATCCCTACGCCAGCAGGCGTGCCAGTCATAATAATGTCGCCTTCTTCGAGACTCATAAACTGACTAACCTCAGCCAATATTTGTGCAGGTTGGTGCAACATAAGTTGGCTATCACCATGTTGAACCGGCTTGCCATCAATATGTAATTCAAATATAAACGATGTCATCTCTGGCGTTAACTCAATAAAATCACTAAATAGTGCTGACCCGTCGAATGCTTTAGCACGTTCCCACGGCAAGCCCTTTTCTTTTAAACTGCTTTGCAAAGCTCGCTTAGTCAAGTCGAGTCCAATCCCTACCCCTGCAAGCTGCTTATTTTTAATCACAAAGCACAATTCAGTTTCATAATGTAATGTATCACCGTTATGGGAAGAGAGTAAGGTATCGGTGATCGCGCTATTAGGTTTATTAAAAATTACCATTTGCTCAGGGTGTTCGTTGTTTAATTCAGCAATATGCGCACTGTAATTGCGCCCCACACAGACTATTTTTGAAGGTTGTATGCTCTGAGAGGCTAGTTTTATATGATTCATTTTCTCACCTGTTAATTACATAACGCATTTAATATTTTGGCATACTCTCAAATTATTAACGCAAAAGCGAATGCAGTTTATCATATTTTTGTGACTACTACTGAGCTGAAAATAACCAATCACATAGAATGGAATAAAAGTAAGAAGGGACTAATTTGGCAGGTTTTTGTACTACGCTTTTAAAATAAAAAGCAGGTACTCTCAGTACCTGCTTATTGATAGATTATTGACTACTTACAAGTAACACTACCTTGCTCGGCAGCATTTGCTGTAATAGCCAGCTTAGCAATAGATACATGCCAATCACCTTGCGTGCTTAACTGCCAAGGGGTGAACACTTGTGCTAAATCAACACCTTGCTCTGCAAAACAACTTAAGTTGATGTTTAATGTTTGCCATTGACCTGATTGCCCAAGGTTATCAGTAATATCAAACTTACCCTGACAACCCTCACCACACCCCATACCAACCCATAACGGACTAGCCGCGGCTTTATCTACTTTAATTTGCATTTGCAGTTGGCCATTACTCTCAACGTATGAGCGTAAGTCAGATGGGAATGCCGCGGCTAAATTAACCCCAGCCAGTGCTTGGCCATTAAAACGAATAGCGCGCGCATCTTCTTGCACCTCTTTATCAAATGTTTGGATGCTCACCGCACCTAATGACTCGCGACTGCTCGCCACCGTTTTTTGTTGCTCACCACTTTTTAAAACCAGTGACCACGGTGCTTTAATTGCACGCTCAAACAATACTAAATCATCCAGTTTTTCAGTCTGTTGAGTTTGCTCCACCAAGTCATCTTTTAAGACATTACTATCGTTGTAAGTTAAACCAAAACCATAAGGAAGTAATGGGCTGTAAGCTTCGTCGTTACGGTTTTCATTATCGATTGGATTATTAGGCCATGAAAACGATAATTTCCCTTTAAAGTCATGATTAATAGAGCCGTCTGCATTTTTAAACAAGACATCGCTAATAGCATCGCCTTCACTACCTGGAAGCCAAATAGCAACGAACGCATCACTGGCGTTAAGCTCAGCATTAACCCACATAGGGCGACCGCTTATAAATAATGAAACAACAGGGATTCCCGCATCTTTAAACTTACGCAGTAGCGCTAAGTCGCTTTTATTACCGCGCTGGTATTCGAGGTTATCAACATCACCATTACCCTCTGCGTATGGTTGCTCACCAAACACCACAATGGCAACATCAGGGCGTGCAGTATATTCCCCTTCAACGCTCAGCGCTGCACTGCCACCAGATTGCTCTACAGTATCTTTAATACCTGCATAAATAGAGCTGCCACCAGGAAAATCACTGTTTTTATTACCTGTACCTTGCCACGTAACGCTCCAACCACCCGACTGCATACCTATGTTATCAGCCCCTATGCCTGCGACTAATACGTTGGTTTTAGGTGATAATGGCAGTAACTGCTGCTTATTTTTAAGTAATACTAAAGACTCGCGTACAGCCTGTTTAGCCACTGCACGGTGATCGCTACTACCAATAATTTCAGTTTTTCCAGACAGGGGACGCTTCGCAGGGCTTGGTTTATCAAATAACCCTGCACGCATTTTAACGCGTAAAATACGCGTTACTGCATCATTAATTCTACTGAGTGGGATTTCACCGCTATTAGCTTGGTTAACCAAGTTGCTAAATAGAGGTTTCCACTCATCCGGTGCCATGTATACGTCTAAGCCCGCATTAGCCGCTTGAGCACAGTTACTATTAGAACAGCCTTTAACCTGCCCGTGGCCATTCCAGTCACCGACAACAAAGCCATCAAAACCCATCTTATCTTTAAGCACATCGGTCAGTAAATATTTACTGCCGTGAATTTTTTCACCATGCCAGCTATTAAACGAGGCCATTACCGTTTGTGCACCTGCACCCAAACCACCAACATAACCTTGAGCATGAAGCGCAAATAATTCTTCTTCAGAGGCGATATTATTACCTTGATCATCGCCATTCACAGTACCGCCATCACCTAAAAAATGCTTAACCGTACTGACTACACGCGTATCTGATAAAAAGTCTTCATCAACAGCGCCTTGCAAGCCTTTAACAATAGAGGCTGAGTATGCTTTTACTATTTCAGGGTCTTCAGAGTACCCCTCGTAAGTGCGACCCCAACGATCATCTCGTACTACGGCAACCGTAGGTGCAAATACCCAGTCAATACCGGTAACCATAACTTCACGCGCCGTTGCTGCGGCAATTTTTTCAATTAGCGCAGGGTTATTCGCCGCCCCTAAACCAATATTATGCGGAAATAAGGTCGCACCAATCACATTATTGTGTCCATGTACCGCATCAGTGCCCCACATTGTAGGGATCGTGCTGCCATCGAGGGAATCATCAACAGACGCTTGATACATCTTTTCAGCTAAATCAACCCAGTCTTCGGGGGTTGCATGTTTATTGTTATTTGGAAACGAGCCACCGCCGTTTAAATAGGAGCCAAAGCCATATTTACGCATATCTTCAACCGTAATGTGACGAATTTCAGGTTGGATCATTTGCGCTATTTTTTGCTCTAGCGTCATGGTCTTTAGCATATCTGCGATTTTTTGCTCCATTTGAGCATCGCTTTTAATACCGGTTTCTATTGTTGGCCAAATTTCTTTTTGATTTGTCGCATCGCTAGCACTGTTAGAGGGTTGCGAACAACCGCTGCTGGTTATTGCTGCTAGCATCAGTGCAGTGACTGAAAAAGTTCGTTTAATAATCATAGCATTCACCTAAAACTTAAAGACGAGTTGACGTTGTTTTTTTTGCACCAAACAGCGCGAAGTAAGTAATATATAAATAGCAGCCAATAGGCAGTATAAGCGCTAACTGCACACCGATATTGTCAGCCAGCATACCTTGTAGTAATGGAATAATAGCTCCACCTACAATCGCTAAGCATAAAATACCCGACCCCTGTGAGGTGTATTTACCCAAGCCTTGAAGCGCTAAACTAAAAATAGTAGGGAACATAATAGAGTTACACAGACCAACCAATAAAATAGCCCACATAGCGAGTGACCCTTGACCTGTCATTGCAATTAACACTAATACACCGGCCAAAATACCATGACAAGCTAACACCTTGGCTGCATTTAATTTTTGCATAATCGCAGCGCCAGCAAATCGCCCTATCATTGCACCTGCAAAATAATAGCTAATATAATGTGCAGCTTGTTGCTCTGGTAAACCTGCAATATGGTCAAGGGTTAAAAAGCCGACTAAAAAGCTACCAATCGCAACTTCAGCACCAACATAAACAAAAATACCAATAGCGCCCAAAATAAGATGGCGATATTTCCAAACACTGCCTAAGTCAACAAACTCAGTGTCACCTTGATTTTCAGCTTCACTATCAATCGCTTTACCGAGTTTAGGTAACTTCAAAAAAGCAAAAATAATAGCCAGTGTTAGTAAACTTGCACTGAGCATTAAGTAAGGGAACTTAACTTGTTCGGCTGTAGCTTGACTAATTTCAGACAAAATCAACCAACTACCAAATAATGGCGCAACCGTTGTTCCTAAAGAGTTAAAAGCTTGGGTCATGGTTAAACGCGAAGACGCTGTTTTTGCAGGCCCTAATACGCTTACATAAGGGTTAGCAGAGACTTGTAAAATAGTGATCCCTGAAGCAAGCACAAATAAAGCAAGTAAAAATAGTTCGTAAACATGTGCCTCTGCAGCGGGGTAGAATAATGCACACCCTATCGAAGCAACAACCAAACCAACAACAATACCAAATTGGTAACCTATTTTACTAACGAGTTTTCCTGCAGGAATTGACATAACAAAGTAGGCACCAAAAAAACAAAATTGTACCAACATTGCTTGGGTGTAATTAAGGGAGAACATTCCCTTTAAATACGGAATTAAAATATCGTTCAGGCAAGTAAGAAAACCCCACATAAAAAACAAGGTCGTAAGCGATGTTAACGCAAAGGTGTGGGTAGACCCTGGTTTTTGGCTGTTTTCTGCTGCCGGTAGTGGCTGTGTGATATGTGCCATAGTATAATCTCTAATTATTTATAATTATCAGATTGTTACCTCTATTTAATTGCGTTTAGTAAAACTTAAAATGCAGATAATAGTTGCAACACCAAATGTAAGCGCTTACATTTATAGCATACAGAGAAAATTTATCAATTTATTTACAAATAATATTGTAAGCGCTTACATTGCTGTATTATACAATTTCTATTGCTTAGCTAATTACGGTAAAGCGCATTATTATTGCAAGCTTAAGGACGTATCTCATTGTGTTTAAAACAATTTCGTTGCCAGGCACGTCAGCCCTTTTAAAATCGCCGTTTATTTTTGGTGTTGCCACGGCCTCTTTTCAAATAGAGGGAAGCCACAACACGCGATTGCCATGTATTTGGGATACTTTTTGTAGCAAACCAAACACCATTGCAGATAACAGTAACGGTAATCACGCCTGTGAGCATGTAAAATATTGGCAACAAGACGTTCAAATGATTGCCGATTTAGCCGTTGATGCCTATCGACTTTCTATTTCTTGGCCCCGCGTTTTACACCAAGATGGAAGTTTAAACATTCAGGGCATGGCGTTCTATAAGTCATTACTACAGGCTCTTAAAGCACGCAATATTAAAACTTATGTCACTTTATATCACTGGGATTTGCCACAACATTTAGAGGACAACGGTGGTTGGCTAAATCGCGATACCGCGTATCAATTTGCTCATTACGCTCATATAGTAACTCAGCAACTAGAGGGCTTAGTGGATTCTTATGCAACCTTAAACGAACCGTTTTGTAGTGCCTACCTAGGCTATGAAATAGGGGTACATGCACCAGGCATAAAAAGTCAAAAAGCAGGACGTCAAGCAGCGCACCACTTATTACTCGCCCATGGACTTGCGATGCAAGTGATACGCAAAAACTGCCCTAAGATAGAGGCCGGTATTGTGCTTAATTTTAGCCCTGCCTATCCATTTACTCCTGACGATGAACGCGCTGCTAAATTAGCTGATGACTATCATAACCAATGGTATATTCAGGCAGTGCTGGAAGGCCGCTACCCTGAAGTGATTAAGGAGCTTGCAAATGATGCAAAACCTGATGTTGCAAATGGCGACATGGCAATTATTAGCCAAAAAATCGATTTTTTAGGGGTTAATTACTATACTCGTATCCATTACAAAAATACGCCAGATCATTGGTTTAGCGAAGCTCCTTTAGAGAATATTGCCACCACTGATATGGGCTGGGAAATATACCCACAGGGATTGTGTGAACTCCTACTTTCATTAAATGATCGTTACACGCTACCCAAAGTATATATAACTGAGAACGGTGCAGCGATGGCCGATGTATTAATAGATGGAAAAGTAGATGACATACATCGTATCAATTACTACCATACACACCTTAATGCCGTTCATAATGCCGTTGAGCAAGGCGTTAATGTGCAAGGCTACTTTGCATGGAGTTTAATGGATAATTTTGAATGGGCCTATGGCTATGAAAAACGCTTTGGGCTAGTCTATGTTGATTACCAAACTCAACAACGCACCTTAAAACAAAGCGCAATTGCGTATCGTGATTTTCTTAAACAGCGCCAAAAATAATAATGAGTGGCTTTTATGCTGAGTAAAAAAGAAAAAATAGCTTATGGCCTAGGTGATACGGCCAGTAATATTATTTTTCAAACCGTAATGCTATTTTTAACTTTTTTCTACACCGACATTTTTGGTATTTCGCCTGCTGTTGTTGGTACCCTTTTTTTAGTCGTCAGAGTCATTGATGCAGTTACAGACCCAATAATGGGCGCCCTGACCGATGCCACTCATACAAAATACGGTAGCTACCGACCTTATCTACTTTGGCTTGCCATCCCCTTCGCTGTTATAAGCGTGATTACCTTTACTACCCCCGCGATGGATGACGGCAACAAAATTATTTACGCGTTCGTTACCTACACCTTGCTAATGTTGGTTTATACCGCAATTAACATTCCTTATTCGGCACTTGGCGGCGTACTCAGTAGCAATCCTAACGAACGGGTTTCTATTCAATCATATCGATTTGTGTTTGGCATGCTGGGGGGGTTATTGGTTACGAGCTGCACTTTACCTTTAGTAAAGTGGTTTGGGGAGGGTAATAACGAGTTGGGCTATCAACTCACCATGCTGGTTATGAGTTGCCTAGGTGTAGTGTTATTTCTAATTTGTTTTCGTTACACCAAAGAGCGGGTGATCAATCCACCACATAAATTATCTTTAAAAACACAACTTCACGTTTTATGGCAAAATCAGCCGTTTAAAATATTGTGTATGGCAGCACTGATATTATTGACCAGTATGGTGCTGCGCACGACATTAGCTATTTACTATGTAAAGTATGTTCTTGGAAAAGAAGATTTAATCACCGAATTTGTGACTTTAGGTATGGTCGGTAATATTATAGGCTGTGCGTGTGCGCAACCTTTAAGTAAACGCTTAGATAAAAAAACGGCTTATATTTATCTGCAATATATTTCTGCCATATTGAGCTGTTTTGCTTTTTTTGTCCCTAATGAGCAAGTTTTACTCGCCTTTTTAATGTATTTTTTATGGTGCTTTTTCACTCAAATGGCGACACCTTTATTGTGGGCAAAAATGGCAGATGCTATTGACTACGGAGTTTGGCAAAATGGTCAACGACTCACAGGTTTGGTTTATGCAAGCGTGGTATTTTTTATCAAATTGGGGCTCGCATTAGGCGGCGCTATAGCGGGTTGGTTACTTGCGTATTATCAGTATCAAGCCAATGTAGAATTAAGCGAAGCAACTAAAAGCGGTATTTTAACCTCATTTACACTCTATCCTGCTATTGGCAGTATACTTGTGGCTTTAATAATGACTAAATACAACTTAGATAACAAAACCATAAAAAAAATCACCGCCGATTTAACACAAAAAAGTAATTTGTAACAAGGAATAGTATGGCCACCATTTATGAGGTGTCAAAGCTTGCAGGGGTATCACTTGCCACTGTTTCAAGAGTAATGAACAACAATGCAAACGTAAGTGATGCAACCAGAAAAAAAGTGACTTTAGCGATGGAAGAATTAGGCTACCGCCCAAATTCTATTGCGCAATCACTGGCCTCTAATTGCTCTAATAGTGCTGGCTTATTGGTTTCTGAGTTAAAAGGTCCTTTTTATGGCCCTATGATGAGCGGCATAGAAAACACCCTCAGAAAACAAGGTAAACACGTTATTATTACCGCAGGGCACAGTGACGCAGAGCGAGAACAACAAGGCATAGAGTTTTTAATTAGCCGTAATTGTGATGCACTTATTTTGCATGTTGAAGCGGTTAGCGATGAATATTTAATAAAGCTGAGCAAAGGTAAAACGCCGTTTGTTTTACTTAATCGCCATATTCCTGAGCTCGCCGATCGCTGTATTATTCTTGATAATGTTAAAGGGGGCTATTTAGCGACTAAATACATTCTTGAGTCTGGTCACAAAAACATTGCTTACATTAGCGGCCCTTTATGGAAAAAAGACGCTCAAGAGCGTTTAAACGGACATAAACAAGCACTTGCTGAACATGCCATTGAGTTTGATGAAAACAGTTTGTATGAAGGTGACTTTATAGAGGACAGCGGCTACGAAGGATTTACTGCTCTTTATAAAAAAAATCCCGCCATTACTGCCTTAGTGTGCGCCAATGACGAAATGGCAACGGGTGCAATGGTCAGTGCCAGAGAGCATGGCATTGAACTACCCGCACAACTTTCAATAATAGGCTACGATAACGTGTTCTTTACCCGCCATGTATACCCCCCTTTAAGCACTATTAATTACCCAATAGATGAAATGGGAAAAGTAGCTGCACAGTGGGTACTGAGCCATGTATATCAAAAAAGCGTACAGCCTATTCAAACTTTATTTCAGCCCGAATTAGTCATACGCCAATCGGTCGTTAATATTACCTAGCTAATTATTATATAAATTGGCAAATAGTGGCGTTAAACAAGTTTACTTAATAGCGCCAAGTTTATTGGTTTAAGCAAAACTTTCTCTATTTCTAGCTGCCTAATGTGTACGGCATCAGGCTCCATTCCACTAATAATAACTCGTTGAATATCAGGATAGTGTTCTTTAATAAACCCAGCAAGCTCTAAACCTGAACCATCGGGTAAATGCATATCGAGTAATACTTTGTCGTAATTACTGTTATGCTCAAGCGTCGCCTTACAGTCTTTGACACTTGTTGCTATATCCGTGTCTACATCCAAACTTTCTAATAATAACTGAGTAATTTGTCCGGCATCAGCATCGTCTTCCACTAATAAAAATCGCTTTATATTAGTATTATGTTTTGGCGTTGGCTGTATCGATGAAACACGTTGTGTTTTTTTCCCCAGCGCTGACTCTAAGCATTGGTAAAGTAAGTTGGAATCCACAGGTTTAGCAATCATATCGTCAAACCCTAGCGCGGTTAGTTCGTTATGAATGCCTTTCATGGTGGCCGCGGTTAAAGCAATAATCGCCCCTTTAAACCCTAACTTTCTAAGTTCAATCGCTGCTTCTTTTCCGCCCATCACCGGCATATGAATATCTAAAAATATAATATCGTAAGCGGCGCGCCCTTCTGCGAGTTGCTTTTTAACCTTATCAAGCGCTTGTTTGCCATTATCGGCATAATCTACATCTGCACCCGCTGAGCCAATTAAATGGCCAACTAACACGCGTAAATCGCGTAAGTCATCCACCACCAACACTTTGCCACTTACTTCGCATGGCGCTACTTTTTGCTGCATGTTGGGGGTTAAATCAAGTTTTAATAAATTGCGCTCTACCTGTCTGATATCACCAGGGTATAAGGAAATGGTAAACGTTGAGCCCTCACCTACATAAGAATCTAATGAAATGGTGCCCTGCATACGACTAAGTAGCTCGGAACAAATAGCTAATCCCAAGCCCGCACCACCTACTGAGCGCGACTCTACATCGGCAATTTGCTCAAAAGGCTTAAAGATGAGTGCTTGTTTTTCTGGAGCAATACCCAAGCCTGAATCTTTAATGCTAAAAAAGAGCATTTCACGATCAGCCACCGTCTCTGTCCATGCGTTAACGATAATTTCGCCTTGCTCGGTAAATTTTATCGCATTATTGATCAGGTTAATGAGAATTTGTCGAACCCGAGTAGCATCTACACGAATAACTAATGGCAAAGGCTCCAGTGATTCAAATTTTAATGATAAACCTTTATCAAGGGCTGATACACGCATTAGCGTAAACACGTCGGCCATTAGGCTATCAAGATTAACATCCCCCAAGCTTAGCTCAAGCTTATCGACTGCAATTTTAGATAAATCTAAAACATCATTCAGTAAGCTCAATAAGTGTTTGCCATTACGATAAATAACGCCCAACTCATTTTCAGCTTGCTTGCTAAAATCACTGAGCATAAGTAGTTCGGTATAGCCTAAAATAGACGACAAGGGAGTTCGCAGTTCGTGGCTTAAATGCGCTAAAAAGCGGTCTTTTGAACGGTTTTCGGCCTCTGCTTTTAAACGCTCCACCCGCTCATCTTCTACATCGCGGCGTGCTAGAGCATAACGAATAGAACGGGCAAACCGGCTACCACTCATTTCACTTTTAACTAAGTAATCAACCGCACCAGCATCAAGCGCAGCCGAATCTAGCGCATCGTTAGATTGCCCCGTTAACATGATAATAGGCCCACAAAAGCCATTCTTAATCGCTTGCTTTAAAACACTTAAGCCATCTGAGGCACCTAAGCGATAGTCAAGCAGGCAAATATCATGCTCATTTTTACTTAGTACATGTATTGCCTGCTCAGGAGAGCTTATCCACTCTATGTCAAACACATGGGAACTGAGCTGCTCTAAATAGTCACGAGTAAGAATGTAATCATCTTCATCATCTTCAACCAATAGCAGTTTCGTTGCCTTTGCTAACATAGCGTCTCCTGTTTTAATTATATGCTTAATCGTTAAACGTGCTTGGTAGCTCTACAAATTCAACCCAGTATTTACCTAACGTTTTCATCAACTCAACTAAACCATCAAAAGTTACTGGCTTGGTAATATATGACGCCGCACCTAAATCGTAACCTTTAACCATATCCTCTTCTTGCTTTGAAGTAGTTAAAATAACAACGGGAATACCTTTTAAATTAGGGTTGGCTTTAATCGCTTGAAGTGCTTCACGTCCATCCATTCTCGGCATGTTTAAGTCGAGTAAAATCAAGCCAGGTCTTGGTGACAGGGTTTTATCTTCAAACTTGCCTTTACGCTCTAAATACTCTAAAAGCTCTACACCGTCTTCAACAAAGTGTAATTCATTTAAAACGCGACTTTCAGCGAGGGCATCTTGGGTTAATAAACGATCATCTTCATCATCGTCTGCCATTAAAATGGTAATGGGTTTTACGTTTGTTAATGGCATATTATGCCTCTCCTTGTAATGTGAATAACTCTGCATCCACAGGTAGTTTAATAATGAAGGTTGCGCCTTCATTAGGGGTGCTTATTGCTGTAATAGTTCCGCCATGTCGCTCTACAATTCTGCGACACACAGATAATCCAATGCCGGTTCCTTTATATTGAGAACGCCCATGTAAACGCTGAAATGGCACAAATATTTTATCTGCATACTCAGCTGAAAAGCCGATACCATTATCTTTTACAGTAATAACATGCCAACTTACTTTACTATTATGCTCTTCACTAAACTCGTTAATTCGTTCAAAGCCAATATCAATAACAGGGTTTACGTTAGGCGCTCTAAACTTCACAGCATTTGAAATTAAGTTTAAAAACAGCTGATGCATTTGACTCGGATCAGCCTGAATGATTGGCATATCAACCGTTATCACTTGCGCATTAGACTCATTAATGGCTATTTCTAAATCGCTTAAAATATCATTAAGTATGCTATTTAGATTGGTGTCGGTAAAATCTTTACCTCGAGTTGTTACTCGAGAGAACTCTAATAAATCATTAATTAAATTAGACATGCGCTGCGCAGCATTTTTCATTCGAGCAATGTAATCTGCGCCTTTTTCGCCCAACTCGTCTTTAAACATGCTTTCAAGACGATCGCTAAATGCTTGAATTTTTCTCAGCGGCTCTTGCAAGTCATGACTGGCAACAAAAGCAAACTCTTCTAACTCACGGTTACTGCGACTTAACTCATCAGAATATAACGTAAGTTCTTGGGTACGTTCGGTCACTTTACTGGCTAAGGTTTCGTTTTGCATTTCGAGCTCAGCTCGATATACCGCCGCATTTTTTAAGTTAAGCCGCGCAAGTAAAAACATACCGCCAATAAGTAAAGCACTCGTGATGGCTGTAATTGCAAAAGTGATTTTTGCCTCGTTTTTTATTTGCGCTAATTTAGAAAAGTGACTGACTTTAAATAACAGCTCACGATCTTGGATATCATTAACAAGTACACGAATCTCTCGGTATAGGTCACGCCCTTTATGAGAGTTGAGTATGAGCATTGCACGTTCTTCTTTGTCATTTAATGCTAATTGAACTGTGCTTTTAAGCTCAGCAATTTTACTTTCAACTAATAAAATTAACGTTGCAATACGCTCAGCTTGTCCCTCAATCTCAGAGTTTAAAGAGCGAACATAATCGGTTTGCGATTCAATTTGTGCAACCGCATCGTAATATGGAGCTAAGTAATCATCGTCCTGCGTTAATAAATACCCGCGCTGCCCTGATTCAGCCTGCACTACAGAGAGATGCATTTGCTCAATGGCTGTACTTAGCATATTAGTGTTATCTAAACTTTGCTGAGTACGCGTTAAGCCTTGTATGGTATTAACCGCTAAAAATGCATTACCTACAATAATGCATAGTATTATGGAGATAAATAACGCCCATATAACATTTGCTTTGCCTTGCTGTTTGCGTTTAATCATTTATCATCCTGGTTTTTATTATTTTGAGTCTGAAATAAGCTGTAAACTGTCACTACATGCTTGGCAATTAACAATTATTTTATCGAGTGCCTCGAGTGCTTTTTCGACGGGCATATCGTTTTCAAGTACTAGCTTGATAAGCTCAGCATTCATTGAAATACGATTTAACGGTGCCCGCGCATCATGTACTAGTTCGTTTAAAGGCTTTATTTGTTTAGTTAATGCCATACTATCCTCATGTTGTTTTATTTATATTCGCCAATGCCACCATATGCGTTAAGGCGGTTATAAAGCGTTTTAGTACTTATACCTAACATTTGTGCAGCCAATGTTTTATTACCTTGTACTTTATCGAGTGTTGCATGAATAAGCTCCTTTTCAACTTCTTCAATGGTTTGTCCTGCAGAAACCTGATTTTCCTGAGCTTGATTATTTACTCGTGAAAAAGGTGACTCTAGGTTATCAGGCAGTGCCACATCGCTTGTTTGTGGATCGCTCATAATAAAAGCGCGATGAATTGCATGACGAAGTTCACGTACATTACCTGGCCAGTCGTACGTTTGCAGCTCTTTAAGTTGCTCGTTCGTCCAGCTAAAAGCAGTGCCATTTTCATCATTTAACTGCTCTAAAAAGACTTTTGCCAATAATGGAATATCGTCTTTTCGTTCACGTAATGGCGGTATATCAATAGGAAATACGGCAAGCCTGAAGTATATATCTTCACGTAAAATATTATTTTGGGCTAAATCGATTAAAGAACGGTTGGTCGCAGAAATAACGCGGCAGTTAGTTGGAATTTCTCGGTTGCCACCTACCCTTGTTACTTTTTTTGTTTCTAATACGCGCAATAAATTAGGCTGCATGCCAATGGGCATTTCAGTGACTTCATCTAAAAATAAGGTGCCATCATTTGCCTGTTCAAACACGCCCTCTTTGCGGGCTATCGCCCCTGTAAAGGCACCTTTTTCATGACCAAATAATTCACTGCCAATAAGCTCTTTTGAAAGGGCGCCACAGTTGCTAGCAACTAAAGGTCCTTCGCATTGACTGGCATTATGAATCGCTTGTGCAACCACTTCTTTACCGGCACCACTTTCACCTACTAACATTACGTTAGCCTGTGTTTTAGCAACACGCTCTATCATAGTATAGAGCTTTTGCATTGCCTCAGATTCACCAATTAAGGTATCAAAATGATGGGTGATAGCGTTTTTCTTAGCTTTTTTAACAGTTTTTTTAGGACCGTTTAAAACCAGTTCTAAATCTTCTCGCTGCAGCGGCTTTAATAAATGCGTTACATTGGGCTCACACATATCGGCTAAAATCCCCTTAACCGATGGGTGACCTGAAATAAGAGTGACTTTAGGAGATTGACCAATCATTTTCAAATGGTCTAATAAGTGCAAGCCGCTACCATCGGGTAACATGAAATCCAGTAATACATGATCAAAGGAATTATTCTCAAACCACTGATGCGCTTCTTCTAAACTGGTTGCAGTTTGAATATTATGCCCAAGAAACTCAACAATGTGACAAATAACATCACTAAATTCGATGTCGTCATCAACTAAAAGTATATTTAACATGATTAATCCCTATGCTTTTTTATTATTCTACTCACCCCTTTCAACAAATGAAAGGTATTCAGAGCAGGACTAAAACAATGACATTTTATTTTTTAATAGTTCGCCATTATAACTACAGATATATGTATAAACGCTTAAATTAACAATCTTTTCAGTTAATTACTTTTTAACAATGAAGTAATTAATACAACCAACTGATATAATTTATCTTTATTGCTGGAGTCGTTATGCGCCTATTAAAAACCACTATTCACCCCACTATTAATATTACTCAAGGTCGTCAGTTTACTCGCCCTACTGCTCGCGCAATTGTATTTAAACAGCAGTACATTTTATTAATGTACACTCAGCGCTATGACGATTTTAGTTTACCCGGTGGTGGCGTAGACTTACACGAAAGCATTGAACAAGGACTTATCAGAGAGCTTAATGAAGAAACTGGCGCGCAAAATATAAAAATCTGCAGTGAGTTTGGCCTCTATGAAGAATATCGTCCTTGGTACAAAGATGACTTTGATATTATTCATATAAAGTCATACTGTTATGTATGCGAAATTAACGAACAACTCGGCCAAGCACAGCTTGAGCACTATGAGCAACAAAATGGTATGCAAGCTAAATGGGTAAATATTTTTGAGGCGATAGCTCACAACGAACGCACATTAGCTAATAGCGATAAACAAGGATTGTCAATTATTCGAGAAACCTTTTTATTAAAAGAAATTGCCAAACAGTTCTTTTAATAAGTTTACATTGCTGCATTTTACGTTCCTACTTGAGGTTCAGCAAGACTTTTTTACTAATATAAAATCGATATAAACCAAATAAGTTACTACTTAAAAATAGGCTTTCCATAATTATTGCCACAGGGGAGCCAGCAAAAATATTATGCGTTATCCAAAAAGAGGTTCCCACCACCATACATAACCTCAAGTGCAAGTCTCTATTTTGAAATGAAGCAATGGTTTGTATTAATGTCGCCACCAGCGCAAAGCCACTAAACCAATCTTGCCATGTTAAATAAACGGCTAAACAACTCACTGCCATAAATCCAAACATGGCCCAAGTATGCTTAAAGTATATGCAGTAAAAATAACGTAACGCGGCAATAAGCATTAAGCAGCCGGCACTGTTATAACCCAAAATAAAAAAGTGGACTGAGGTTAATAACACAGAGGTAAATAAACAACATAAGATAATGCGTCGGGACTTAAACTGAAATGAAGCTAAGTCGAGTAAAGTCGCGACGGCAACCAATGATTGGGCAATTAAAAACATAACACTCCAAGGCACTTAAGGCATAAAAATGAGGAGTGTATAGTGCTTTATATAAACAGCACTTAACTTAAGTTAAGTCGCTTACGAATTCGTGATAACGAAATGGCCGAAATACCTATATACATAGCCACTTGGCTTAAGCTTAACTGCGCCAACCAATGCGGTTTATGTTTAAGCAAGTAACAGTAGCGCTGCTCGGGGCTGTTGAGTAATAAAAATGCTTCTTTGGCTTCTTTAAATATTAGTTGCTGCACAATGAGTTGCTGCTTAATGAGTTGGTACTGTGCTTGCTCAAATAGTGTTAGCGGTACTTTAATTACACTTGCCTCATTAATTACTTTTAATTGGTAAAAAGCGGGGCTTGAGGTCATCCAATTGGCAAACAGCAATGCAAACTCATTTTTAAAATAAAACTCTTTGCATTTTTGCCCGCCATCAATATCATCATGAATAGCACCTAAAACCCCCTCCACAATTAAATAGCCATAACGCTGTACATCGCCTTGGGGCAATAACACGGTATTGCGCGCGACAAGCTGTTGAGGGTAAATACCTGCCAATTGTGTTTTAAGCGTATTTATAAGCACTTCGTAACTATCGCCAAGCGATAAAAGTGGGTTATCAGACATTAAACTCTACCATTTTTCCATTAAAATATGCGTAATATCCGCAGCTGATACCCCCACCCGAGGCACATACTTTTGACCACACCACAAAGGCGAAAAATCACTTTTAGCACTTTTTTCAGCTCGGTTTCTTAAAGCTGTTATTGCACTGCTAGCGTGTGGAAACGCAGGAACCCCATTTGGCATAGTACCTAACTCGAGCATGACGCGGTTTTGAATACCCCGCGCGGCTCGACCTGAAAACAAAGTAGTTAGTGCGGTGCTATCTTGAGCCTGCTCTAAAATAGCTTGCTGATGTAAAGCAGATGTTTTTGCCTCTTTACATAATAAATAAGCGCTACCAACTTGAACTCCACTGGCTCCCAGCGCTTTCATATGCTTTACATCATCTGGTGTTGCAATACCTCCTGCAGCAATAATCGGTAATGATAAATGCTCAACACAACGCTTAACTAACTGCTCAGTGGTTTGTTGCAAGCTTAAATCCATTGATAAAAAATGCCCTCGATGCCCTCCAGCTTCTAAACCCTGAGCAATAACAGCATCAGCGCCATTTTCACTGAGCCAAATAGCTTCATCTAAAGTGGTCGCAGTTGAAATTACTTTAGTGCCCCAGCTTTTTATTTGCGCCACAATAGCGTGCTTGGGTAAACCAAAATGAAAACTCACAACCGCCGGTTTATAGGGTGCAATAATATCAACAACGGCTTGGTTTATAGGCTGACGGGATGCCCCTGCGGTTAAACTTTGCGGGTCAATTTCATACTCTGCAAAATAAGGGGTCAGCATATTATGCCATTGCTGCTTTTGTTGGCTGGTGTAATCAGTAACCGTGTGACAAAAAAAGTTTAGATTAAATGGTTTATCTGTTTTTTGAGTAAGTAAGTCGAGCTGTTCAACTAACTGTGCTGGCGATAACATAGCGCAAGGCAACGACCCTAGCCCGCCAGCTTCACAAACGCTTGCAGCCAATTCAACGTTTTGTACACCCGCCATAGGCGCTTGAATAAGAGGTAAATCGATATTAAACAATGACTGTATCATCTAACTACTCCCTGTAACTTTTTCAACAACTTGCAGTATTTACAGAACCATAGCAAAAACAACGAACAAACAAAATCTAGATTTTTGTATAAAGTAATATAAAAACCATTATTAACAAAAAGTTATGGATTTTTATAAACTATCGCCCAACTGGCTTTGGTTTTGCACCTACCCTATTACATAATTTGTTAGGAGGTAAAATGAGTAACACAGTAGATACGATCAATCCCGCAACCGAGCAAGTCATCAATAGCTATACGCTGCTTTCTCAAGCTCAAGCAGAACAAGTGATCGAAAAGTCTCATGAAACATACTTAACATGGCGATTAACCTCGTTTACTGAGCGCGCTAAATACCTGAATAAGCTAGCCTCTTTATTTGAAGAGCAAAAAGAAGCGCTTGCTAAACTGATGACCGAAGAAATGGGTAAAGTGTACGAACAAGGCTTTCAAGAAGTGCAGCTTTGTGCTGACATTTGCCGTTATACCGCAGAACATGGCGCCGATATGCTGAGCGACGAAGAACGCGATATGCAAGGCGGTCGTGCAATTATAAGTTATCGCCCCACAGGCGTGTTGCTAGGTATTCAGCCATGGAACTTCCCACTTTATCAAGTTATTAGATACAGTGCCGCAAATATTATGGCGGGTAATACCACGGTATTAAAACATGCCGGTAATGTGTTTGGTATGGCTGAAAAAATAGATACCTTATTTAAACAAGCTGGGTTCCCTGAGCATTGCTTTAGTAACTTACTAATTGACGGAAAAACAGCCAGCGCACTTATCTCTCATAAACACATTAGTGGCGTTACCTTCACAGGAAGTGATGGCACAGGTAAAAAAGTAGCTGAGCAGGCCGGTAAGCACGTTAAAAAAACGGTATTGGAGCTTGGCAGTAACGATGCTTATGTTGTACTTGATGATGCTGACCTCGCGCTGGCAGTTAAAACCTGTTTGCAGGGCCGCATTATTAACAATGGGCAAACCTGTGTGGCTGCCAAGCGTTTTGTGGTAGTTGACTCATTATACAATGACTTTAAAGAAGCGCTGAGCCAGCAATTTAAAGCAATTAAAATGGGCGACCCTATGGATAAAGATACGGAACTGGGTCCTATGGCACGCGAAGATTTACGCGATAAAATTCATCAGCAAGTGCAAGACTCGGTAAATGCAGGCGCAAAAGTAATTGTAGGCGGCGAAATTCCGCAGCAAACAGGCTATTACTACCCGCCTACCGTGTTAGAAAATTTATCACCGGGGATGCCTGCATACGATGACGAATTATTTGGCCCTGTGGCATCTTTGATTAAAGCCAAAGATAATGATGACGCTATGCGTATTGCCAACGACTCCCGTTATGGACTAGGCGGCGGTGTCTTTTCAAAAGATGAGAAAAAAGCCATTGAGCTGGCTAAAAAGCATTTTGATACCGGTATGATCAACATAAATGGTTACGGACTGGCACAACCGAACCTACCATTTGGCGGTGTTAAAGACAGTGGCTATGGCAGAGAACATGGCGGCTTTGGTATTCGCGAGTTTGTGAATGTTAAAAGCATCATGATTAATAGCTAATATCAGGTATCTGGTTAATAAAACTAAACACCGCGCTTGTAATAAACGCGGTGTTTTTTTGCCTGATGAATCTAAAAACCTGAATTGGGCTGTTTTAAAAACTCGCGTTCTTCTTCTGTAGACTCCCGCCCTAGTATTTTATTACGATGCGGGTAACGATTAAATCTATCGATAATCGCTTTATGTTGATACTCAAAGTCTAAGTTATTTTGAATACCTAACACCTTAAATAGCCGGACTGCTTCCTTATGAATTAACTGCGATTCGCTGTGCATAAAAGGCATATACAAAAATACTCGCTGCTCATCCGTCAACTTCTTATCAAACCCTTTTGTAATGGCCGATTGTGCTAACGCTAAAGCCATTGAATCACAGGCGAATGATGCTGGCTTGTCACGATAAATATTTCGCGAGAACTGATCAAGCACGATAATTTCAGCTAGGCTGCCTAATGCACTCTCACGCCATTGAAATAACTCACTCGCACTCGCTTGCTGGTGTAATTGGCCAAAACGAGCCTGAATCATCAAATCAAACGCCTCGTCTTTTTGCACCACTGCTTTGGCTCAAGCTCTGTAAACCAAAAGTTGATAATTTTATTAAACATAATGAATCTCTTTGTTAATTAACACTCAACTAAATAGCTCGCTATATAAAATCCCGCAAATTTAAAAAGCACGACCCTAATGTATTAATTTTGCCTTTCGCCTAAAGCCTTTAACCTAACACCTGTACTTAATCTAGCCTTTTTCAAACCTAGGCACTTTACGTTTATCGGCTTTGCTCATAGCAAGCTCTTGTATGTCTTGCTGTTTAAGCTCGCTGGGCTTTGTTTCGAGTGATTGCTGATTAGCATCTTCATAAACAAGTTCGGTAAGCAGAGCAAAGTGATCGGAGCCATATTTAGCAACACGTTTGATACGCTTTACAGTAAAACCTGTAGAGTGAAATAAGTGATCGAGCGGCCAGCGCATAAAAAAGTAACCAGCATGAAAAGTGTTATAAAAGCCCCGTCCTTTACGTGGGTCTAAAAAGCCACTGATTTGCATAAATAAACGGGTGCTGCGTGACCAAGCTACATCATTTAAATCGCCGGCGACTATCGTTGGGCGGCTTGGATTTTTAAGCGCTTTAGCCACCATTATTAGTTCGCTATCGCGCGGACGCGATGAATCTTTTTCTGTTGGGCTTGGTGGCGCGGGATGAATAAAATGCCCCTGCATTTTTAGCCCTTGATGGTTTTCAAATAAAATATGAATAGAAGGAATATCATCTTCTATAAGTTCACAAATTTGTGCATCGAGTATGTTAAATTTACTAAATACATGCATGCCGTAACGATTATCTTTTGGGCACTGTACTTGATAAGGGTAGTTTTTTTTAAGCACAGATAACTTATCTTGCCACCAGCTATCGCTTTCTAAGGTGATAAGTAAATCGGGCTGATATTTATCGACTAAGTTAATTAACTGCTCACTATGTCGATTCGACATCAGTACATTAGCGCATAAGATTCTGATGCTATGATCACTACTTTTTGGCGCTGTTAATACTTCTTTTTTAGCAAACCAAGTGTAGGGATAAATCCACTTAGCTTGCAAAACTAAAATAACAAAAGCGACCACCGCTACGAGTGAGTAAGCAATTAAGCCGCTTTGCCACATACCTATTAGTGCAACGATAATTACAGCGCTTGCTAGGTAGCACACCTGCAAGCGCACAAAGTCGCAACTACGTATCAAGTAATGCTGACTGTATGACAGGGGTAATAAGGTTATTAATAACAACAAGCCAGTAACTATGACCAATACAGTGAGCATTTATAAATCCTAATAGCGCTGTAAAATAGAGAGTATTTCACGAGTGTCGTGCACTAGGTGAATAATAGTGCGATCAATTTCAACTCGCACTGTGTCTCTTTCTCGGTCTATTACTCTAGCACGCTTATAAATGTCATGCCCAAGGATATCACCTTGATGATAAGATCTGTGCCACCCTGGTGGAGTCCACCCTTGACGAATTAACTGCTTGGCTTGTTTCTTAGAAAGCCATTTTTTATTATGGTCTTGGTTATTTTTTTGCTTTTTCCAGTGATGCTTGTTTGCGTGTTTATTCACATGCTTACCTGCATGTTTGTCTTTGTGTGGTACAGCAAATGCGTTTGTTGCCGTTAGCGCAAAAACCATTAATAAAATACTGATTAATGTTTTCATGGCTGTTCTCCAGTGTGGTTATTACTGAAGATTATTAACGCTTAAGCCTGAACAACACATGAAACCCTAAAGTTAGCGCTGTTTGTACTGTGTTTTACAATGACTGCGCATAATCGCGGGGTCGCGCAACTTTAGGTGTTTAGTTTTACGCCCGGCATGGCGCTTACGCCACACTTTAAATGAGCCACTAGATATGTGGTCACGCATAAAATTAACTAATTGTGAGTAATTTAGCCCATAAAGATTTTCAATGGCTTCAAACGGCGTTCTGTCTTCCCATGCCATTTCTATAATGCGTGATTGCTGTTCTTGGTTAAACATATTTATTCCAAATTCTGTTGATACGCAAAAGTTAAACTTAGCGATCATCACTTGCTTGTGATGTTAAAAATATAACCTCTTTTCATTTATTAACTTTAATTAAGTGTATGATTAATCTACACACTGAAACCGGAGCTAAAAGGATGTTTACAAAACTACCTAAGTGGGTCGAATATGGTGCGTTTACCCTCGCTTTTATTGCCGGTATGGTAAACGCAGTAGGTTTATTAGGGTTTGAACAGCAAGCAATTTCTCATGTTTCGGGGTCGGTGACTTCATTAGCTATTGAACTTACTACCAACATCAATGCAGCGTTATTTTTAATTGCGATTGTACTGAGCTTTATATTTGGCTCGGCATTAACAGGCTTAATGCTCTCAGGCGGGTCACTTAAGTTAGGACGCCATTACGATACGCTCTTATTTATTGAGGGTATTTTACTACTGGTAAGCGCACAGCTACTTCAACATTCATATCCTTACGCACTTACACTCGCCTCTGCCGCCTGCGGCTTACAAAATGCTTTAGCCACTAACTACAGCGGTGCTGTAGTGCGTACCACTCATTTAACCGGTATTTTTACCGATTTGGGTTTGATGTTTGGTAAAGCCCTAAAAGGAGAAGCTTTTGACAATAGAAAATGCTTGGTCTTTACATTAATTGTTGCCGGTTTTTTAACCGGTGGAGTGGTAGGCGTATTGCTATTTAAACATTACTCAGTGCTCACTTTAGTTTTTCCGGGTATTTTTTGTATTGTTTTATCGATTACTTATCGGGTTTATAGGTTGAGTGTGCTTTAACCAATTCACAAACTCCCCTACCCTAAACTTATCAACTTGCCGATGTGCTGGAATTTATGAAATATTACTATTTACCCTCTTTATTGTTATGCAGTCAGTTAAGTTTAATTAATAGTGCGTGTGCTGAAGATACCGCGCAATCAATTGAACGTATCACCACCACAGCATCACGTAGTGAAGCGCTCTCCACCCCATTACCTTTGGTGATCAGTGTATTAAGCGAATCACAACTTGAGCTTATAGCCCCTACCCATGTAGAAGAAGCACTGCAACGCGTTGCAGGTGCCAATATACAACGTGGTAATGGTCAAGAATATTTACCCGCCCTGCGCTCCCAGGTGCTTTCTGGTACGGGGGCTTGTGGAGGGATTTTAACTGCTGAAGATGGTATTGCACTTCGTGCAGCTGGGTTTTGCAATATTAATGAGCTGTTTGAAGCACATAGCGAAATGGCACAGCGTATTGAGGTATTAAAAGGCCCAGGCTCTGCACTGTATGGCTCAAATGCAGTGCATGGCGTAATTAACGTCATTACACCAGACACGACCCAAGGTGGTGGTTTACTGGGTGTTGATTATGGCTCTTACGGTTATGCTCGCTATAAATTGCGTGCAGGCCATGCTATGGATAATTCAGGGTTCGGTATTAATGCCAGCTTTACCGATGATGGCGGTTACCGAGATGATGAAAGCGTTAAACAACAAAAAATAAATGTGCGACATCGGTACGCTAACAACAACTTAAGTTTAATATCGGGGTTGACCTATACCGACTTAGACCAACAAACCGCAGGGTATATTAGTGGCTTTCAAAGCTATAAAGATGAATATATTGCACAGCAAAATTTTGATCCTGACGCCTTTAGAAAAGCCCGTTCGCTTAGGGCTTGGAGTAAAGCAAGCTGGCAATTAGGTGAGAACACACTGGTTGTTACTCCTTATATTCGTGACCAAAGCATGGACTTTTTCAAACACTTTTTACCCGGTACTCCGCTCGAAAAAAACAGTCAAACGGGGTTTGGCCTACAATCGCTTTATCAACATTATGTGAACGACAATACGAACTTAAAGCTTGGCTTTGATGGTGAGTTTACCCAAGCCGATTTTTTACAAGCCCAAGATAACCCCACCCAAGGCTCTGCGTTTTTAGTGGCCACTGTGCCGCAAGGTAAACATTACGATTACCAAGTCGATGCAACCTTATACGCTCCATTTGCCGCTATTGATTGGCAGCTTAATGACTGGCTTATTACCGCTGGGCTGCGTTATGAGCACATGCAATATGACTATCAAAATAATATGCTTGCAGGGCGTACAAAAGAGGATGGCAACGAATGTGGTTTTGGTGGCTGTCGTTATAGCCGCCCCAAAAGCACTAAAAACAGCTTTAGTAATCTTTCGCCAAAACTCGGGGTGAGCTATCAGCTTAATACTAACAATACATTATACGCTAATTTTTCAAGAGGCTATCGAGCCCCCCAAGCGGCTGAACTCTATCAATTACAGCGCGAGCAAAGTACTGCCGACTTAGACGCAGAAATAGCTAATAATGCTGAGGTGGGTATTAAAGGGATGTACAACAATACTCGCTATGGCTTATCGATGTATGCGATGAGCAAGCACAATACCATCTACCGCGACAGTGACTTTTTTACTGTTAATGACGGCCAAACTCGGCATCGCGGTATTGAGCTTGAATTAGCGCATAGCTTTAATCAGCATTTATCTGTTAATTTTGCAGGCACCTATGCCAAGCATACGTACTCGAATGAGCAAATTATTGGCAGCATTAATATTAAAGGTAACGATATTGATACCGCACCTCGAAAGGTTGCTAATATCGATTTTAACTGGCAAGCCAACGAGAGTATTAGCCTTGCGCTGCAATGGCACTATGTTAGCCGCTACTTTACCGACCCTGAAAACTTACATGAATATCAAGGGCACGATATTTTAAGCTTGCGCGGACAGTGGCAAATTAGTCCACAGCTATTACTGAGTGCCCGAATTATAAACTTAACTAACACAGCCTACGCTGAGCGCGCCGATTACACCAGCTTTACTGGGGATCGTTACTTCCCAGGTAAACCACGTAATGCCATGTTGTCTGTAAGTTACCAGTGGTAAAACAAAAAATGCGCTATATAAATTATATAGCGCATTCCTTTTATACGTTTATTTCTGCTTATCGAACGGCCAGCACAATTAAACCAGGCACCACAAAGAACGATCCTAGTATATAGCCTAATGCTGCTGATTTATTATTTGTACCAATTTCGGCTAGCTTTTCAGCAAGTTTAAGCGGTATTTCACGCAGCACAGGAACGCCGTAAATAAGTGCAACTGCAAATACATTAAACATAACGTGTACCAATGCAATTGTTAGCGCAACCTCAGCCATAGGCCCTGTAATTGATGTGGCCGCTAATAAAGCAGTAATGGTTGTACCAATGTTAGCTCCCAGTGTGAATGGGTAAATTTGACGCGTAGTAAACACACCACTTCCAGCAAGTGGGATCATCAAACTGGTTGTCGTTGATGATGACTGAACCATAATTGTTACTGCCGCACCTGATGTGATACCCGCGATAGGCCCGCGCCCAATGGCTCCATGCAGTATATCTTTTGCAGTGCCAACCAGCGCTTTTTTAAGTAATTTACCTAATGTAGTTACGGCAAATAAAATCAAACAAATACCTGCAATAACCATCGCTGCACCTAGCATTTTTGTATCTAAAAAACTAAATGCATCTTTTATTACGCCCACAGCTGGTTTTACGAGTGGTTTAATAAAGTTGTAGCTCTTTAATGATAAGTCGGCATCACCAATAAATAAGTGCGATAAAGCAGCAGACATTTTTTGCAGCAAACCAAACATTATTTCTAGCGGTAAAAATATAATAACGGCAAATAAATTAAAGAAATCATGAACAGTTGATGCCGCAAATGCACGCTGGAACTCTTCTTTAGAGCGAATATGGCCAATAGACACTAAGGTGTTAGTAATAGTGGTACCAATATTTGCACCCATCACCATTGGAATAGCAATACTTAACGGTAAACCGCCAGCAACTAGCCCCACTATAACTGAGGTAACCGTTGATGATGATTGCACTAAAGCGGTTGCTAAAGCACCTAATAATAATGCGATAAACGGGTTGGTTGCGAATGCAAAAATCTCTTTCGCTCCCTCAGTACCGCCCGACGCTAATTTAAAACCACCACTGACAGTGCCAACGGCTACAAGGACTAAATAAACTAAAAAGGCGATAGCAGCCCAGTTAAGCGTTTTTATTAATAGCGTATTGCGCTTTGATTCACTCATGTTTAAATCTCAGTTTTGTCTTACCGATTATGGCATTTTGATGACGTTTTTGTTTCAGAGCGCATTAGAACACCTAAATATTACAGAAATATTTCAATTCGATTAACGTGCTTTTTTATTCATAACATAAAAACATAAGGGTGAAAAATTGAGTATAAGGCAAGCCATAACTTTAAAAATAATCAATTAAAATCAAAAAATTAAACTTAGTATTCAATTACATAACAAAACGCTAAGTGGGATCAATTAAGGACTAAATTTAAAAAGGTCTGAGTAATAGATTAAGTTGGTATTAAAGGGAAGTTTTATAAGCTTTATCTGACTTTACTAGGGGTATTGCCTAGCCTTAGGCTAGGCACCGTTACTAAAGCAGCAACCTCGAAGATTGAGTAAAAACAAGCTTTATGATTGATACAAATTAGCTTTTTTTATACTAGCAAAATCATTAAAACGTACGCCGTGTTGACGCATCACTTCAAGAATTTTTTTGCTAATCATTTGACGTAAATAAAACGGCTGATTCGGCACAAAATGATGAATAGTATGAGTATGCCCAAAGTTAAAGCAAAATAAATTAAATGGCATAAACAAACGGCTAGTAATAACGTGAGTTTGTTCAAGCATATTATTCACACCGCCGTAATAATGCATACTTGAAGTAACAAAATTAAGTGAGCTCGAACGCACAATGTTAGGCACAATCAGCACCACCATTAGAAATTCAAACACATTCATTACATCAAGCAGCAATACAGGTGAATTAGCAGCCAGTGGAGTGAACAAATTAACTAAGTGAAACACAATTACGCTATATAAAATGGCGAAATACGCAGTGGTAATTGGAAAACCTGCATTAAACACTTTAAAGAAGCTAAACCCTTTAATTTCTTTACTAAAACGTTTTGCATTAATTAATAAACCGAGTAATCCATCAACAATTACCAAGGCACGTAAAAACGGATTTTTAATACCATTACCTACCAAACGTTCTTCTAGGTCTTGCTCAGTGCCCGACGTTTTGTGGTGATGCAAATGCATCTTGCGACGATACCACGGGCTAATCGTATTAGGGCGCATCAACCACACAGTAAACATCATAAAATTGTGTAAAAAAGGCTGGTTGCTAAAGTACTGCTTATGAATAAGATCGTGCTCAAGCTCGTGCGAAATAGAGGTGGCTATAGCGGCCAATACAATACAAAGCCAAGCAGGGATAATGGCAAAGTAATACAAAGTACCAACCCCAATTAACGCACTTAGCGAGAGCAATAATATAGCCATTCCCAAAGTATTTTGATGCATTAACAATGGATGTTTTTGACGAAGCAGCGCTTCTTCCGCCTTAATCGCTTTAACAATGGCTTGAATATTCTGTTTTGCGGTCAATTGAGTCATGATGTTTTATTCGCAACAAGAGGTTGAAGTATATAATATCCGAGTAAAAAACTCAGTACAAAGTAATTTAATACTAATTAATTTACGGGGAAAAAAAGTATAAGATCATAATCAAATTAAATATCTCACTTTCTTAGCGCGTGCTATTGGGGCATTTTAAAGCACTTATAAAGCCACATTATACTTTTTAAGAAGCATTTTTTGTTTATCTCCCTTGATAGATAAACGGCCACTGTTCCATATATTTATTAGCGTTTTCCTTCTTTCAGCGGGCATTTTATTTGAAAAAATAGGTATTTCAACTAATTTATTTTCTAAGCCTGGACGCACTATTTTTAATCCATTGTTCCAATCAAATCGATTCAACATGTACTGTAAAACCAGCATATTATCTGCATATAGATCGATTCTGCCCGCTTTAATCATCTGAAAAATCCGTTCTACCACATCGCTAGAGCCCGCGATTACTTCCACTAAATCAGAATTATTTGGGTCATCAATATAATTTTGATAATCAACACTTACCGAGCTGTAATCCCACCCAGGCCCTGTTGCAACACGCTTTCCTTGTATAGATTGAATCCCATCATAGCGCCAGGATTCATCTTGCCTAACAACAAAAGCAGTTGGATATGCAAATGTTGCCTCTGTGGCGTACTCGAAACCCACTTCGGTGTCTTGCGAAAATAAATATTCTGGCAACATATCGCAAAGACCATCCGCAACCATATCGAGCCCCCTTGCCAAAGGCACTTCGTAATATTCTAATTGATAGCCTTTTGATGTATATATTTGCTCTAGCATATCAATCACAAAGCCGCGGGCAGGAAAACCCTCTGACGGAAATATAGTCATAGGAGGCCATTGGTCGTAGCAAACTTTTAATGTATTGGCATGACTAAAGTTACCTATACTCAATGCTAACAATAAGGATATAAGCAGCACTTGAGAGATCTTTTTTTTACCTTTAAACATTTTATTTTTCAACACGATCACGTCCTTTGTCTTTAGCGCAGTAAAGCTTCAAGTCAGCGACTTTGAATAACTCAGTAACTGAGCAGTCTTTTAGCTCGGATGAGGCAACGCCTATGCTTACAGTATAGATTACAGTTTCACCATCAACTTCTAAGGTTGAATCAACCACAGCCTTTCTTATTTTATTAGCGAGTTTGAACGCGTTATCAAGCCTTGTATTTGGAAGAAATAGTGCAAACTCCTCTCCACCCACTCTACCAATAAGGTCAGACTCTCTTATCATGCTCTGAGCTGTGTCGGTAAAATGAATAAGCACCTTATCACCAACAAAATGTCCATACGTATCGTTAATGTTTTTAAAGTAATCTAAGTCAATTAAAATAAAAGATGCGGGTAATTTCTGTCGCTGAGAAAGTTCTAGCAAATGATTTGCTGTATCAAAAAAGCTCCCCCGATTTAAAGTACCCGTTAGAGAGTCTCTTGTTGCAAGCGTTTTAAGTTTTTCATTTAATACTTGTAGATCTTTTGTACGTTTTGTAACGGCCTCTTCCAGCCAATCTCGCTTAGATTTTTCATCCTCGAGTAATCGCTCCCGATCCCTTTCCATACTAAAGAGCATCGTATTCATATGATCTTGGAGCTGGCTGAGCTCGTTGTTTTCAATATGTGAAAGATTGATCCGTTTACGTGTATTTTTACTTGATTGGACCTCATTAACTTGTTGCATCAATTCTTTTAAAGGCCTGGCTAGGTAACGATCGAAAGCCCAAATAAATAACCCAAACAAAATTGATAATTTTATCATTGCAGTAATAGCAATTAAGAAAAAACCAAATAAAACACGATCTAAAACCACCTCAGACGATGAATAGAGCACCAAAGTGCCAAGAAAAATCCGTTTACCATTAAGCGTCCAATACAACTCAGATTTAGTTTCAAAAATTGAGAGAGGAAGTGAGGCTTGAGTGTAAGAACGTTTAGAAATCATGCTTTTGCCATGTTTGTCAAAAACATCAACTCCCTCAATAACCGGCATTTTAATAAGCCCATCAACGAGTACACCTAACTGTGTTTGGTCATATTGCCACAAACTCGTCGAAACCGGAGTTTTTCAAGTTAGTTGTCGCCTCAAGTTAAATTTTATGCCGCCCGCATTTCTTCTTTTTTCTCAGGGTTTAA
>NZ_JBEOOG010000044.1:0-32444 GCF_040308965.1 Pseudoalteromonas sp. MER144-MNA-CIBAN-0113 | reverse complement strand
GATGTATAGCGATTTGATTTTTTCATAGTTCCAGTTTCTCAAGTTATTGAGTCTCTGGCAAACACGGGGCGATTCACATGGCAATTAAGCGCTTACTACGTTCAAAGTAGCCTTTAGTATCTAAAAACTGCCTAACCGTTTGAGTGTTCTCATCTTCGCCTTCTAAGTGAATACCAAATGTTTTTGTCTGAGCGCCGTCATTGTCTGAAGAGGGGAGTTTTTTCTCTATTTGCTCACTCAACTTTTCTATGGCTTGCTCTTGTTCAGCGGGGGATTTATTTGCGAGCGATTGGCTATTTTCAAAGCTATTTACTATATCGTTTAATACTTTTTCAGGCGGTTTTTCATCAATAAATGCAATCAGACTTACAAACACTACCGTCGCTAAAAAAAAGCGGGTTAATGCAGTTAGAAGTGGTGAGTAGCTTTGGCTAATAAACTTTATGCGATCAGATCCAAATGGCTTGATTAGTAATAACACTATGATGTAAAAAGGCAAAATAAGTTGTAAGCCGAGCAGTGTTGCCAAAGTTATTCCTAGTGTCCAAGGCGGTAAATATAATAAAGTGGCAAAGTTATGAGTGTAATTAAAGTGATTAGCTGATACCTGAGTGACTTCATTTACAATGCCACTAGCACTTGCTAAAACAAAGTTAGCAATACTGGCATAAAATACCAAAATAAGTGCTTTACCGGCGAGTGAATTCCATAGTTGATTAAACTTAGGCCAAAATTCTACGATCAGTGCAACAATGGTGATGCTGGCGCACAACCAGGTTAACTTAAAAATAGCTAAACTTATAAGTGCAAGAAGGTAAAGCTTTTGCGCGGTGTTAAGGTTAAACCATATGCTTTTTATATGGCTAAGCAGTTTAACTTGGTGTGGTTGCCAGCTTTTTTGCTGTTGCTTAAACTGCTTATTAGCACGCCATTTTGCAATTTTTAAATACCTTAACACCGACTTTCCTTATCTAAAGCGTATTACCGTTATTTATTTAATAACGGTTTTAAGTAGTGCCCAGTATGAGAGCGCTGGCATTCAGCCACTTCTTCTGGTGTACCTGCAATCAGTATTTCACCGCCGCCAGCACCACCTTCAGGGCCTAAATCAACGATCCAGTCGGCTGTTTTGATGACATCTAAATTGTGCTCAATCACTACAATGGTATTGCCATGATCGCGCAGACGATGCAGTACTACTAATAACTGCTCTATATCTGCAAAGTGCAGGCCTGTTGTTGGCTCATCTAATATGTATAGCGTTTTACCGGTATCACGCTTAGAAAGCTCACGTGCTAACTTAATTCGCTGTGCTTCACCACCAGAAAGTGTTGTAGCGGCTTGGCCTAAGCGGATATAAGAAAGTCCAACATCCATTAGGGTTTTAAGTTTGCGTGCTATAGCCGGTATTTTATCAAAGTAGTCATGGGCATCTTCAACGGTCATGTCGAGCACTTGGTTGATGTTTTTGCCTTTATATTGTACTTCTAAGGTTTCGCGATTATAACGTTTACCCTTACACACATCACACGGTACATAAACGTCAGGTAAGAAGTGCATTTCTACTTTAATAACGCCATCACCTTGGCATGCCTCACAACGCCCACCTTTAACATTAAAGCTAAAACGACCCACTTTGTAACCACGTGAACGGGCTTCTTGAGTACCCGCAAACAGCTCACGAATACCGGTGAAAATACCAGTGTAAGTGGCAGGGTTTGAACGCGGTGTGCGGCCAATAGGACTTTGGTCAATATCAATTACTTTATCAAAGTGCTCAAGTCCTGCAATTGACCCATAAGGAGCTGCTTCTGCAGTAGTTGCACCGTTGAGTTCAGTGTGGGCAAGTTTAAACAAGGTATCGTTAATGAGTGTAGATTTACCCGAGCCAGATACACCGGTAATACAGGTCATTAAGCCAAATGGTATTTTTAAATCAACATTTTTTAAGTTATTACCAGTAGCACCAAACAGCTCTAGCCATTTATCGTTAGTAGCATGGCGCTCTTTAGGCACTTCAATTTTACGTACGCCAGATAAAAATTGGCCGGTAACCGAGTCTTTGCTTGCTAAAATATCATCGCGTGTACCTTGAGCAATAACATGTCCGCCATGTACGCCAGCACCTGGGCCAATATCAATAATATGATCTGCCGCGCGAATGGCGTCTTCATCGTGTTCTACAACAATAACGGTGTTACCCAAATCGCGTAAATGAACTAAGGTTTTCAATAAACGGTCGTTATCACGTTGGTGCAAACCAATTGAAGGTTCATCCAGAACATACATAACACCCACTAACCCAGCACCAATTTGACTCGCTAAGCGAATACGCTGTGCCTCACCGCCTGAAAGTGTGTCGGCGCTACGCTCAAGTGATAAGTAATTTAAGCCTACATTTATTAAGAACGATAACCGGTCGCGAATTTCTTTTAGTATTTTCTCGGCGATTTGGCCTTTTTGCCCAGTCAGATGCAAGCCTTCAAAAAAGCTCATCGCCTCACCAATACTCATATGCGTAATGGTTGGCAAGTTAGTTTGACCAATAAATACATTGCGTGCTTCTTGGCGCAAACGTGAGCCTTTACAACTAGGGCATGCTTGGCTGGTTTGATACTTAGCTAGCTCTTCACGCACAGAGTTTGATTCAGTTTCGCGGTAGCGGCGGTTCATATTGTTTAACACGCCCTCAAATACATGATTACGTGTAATTAAATCACCACGGTCATTACGATAATTAAATGCAATTTTAGTATCACCAGAGCCATCTAAAATAATTTTTTTATGTTCTTTTGCAAGCTCTTGATAAGGTACATCTAAATCAAACTCGTAATGCTGTGCAACTGCTTGCAACATTTGATAATAGTAAAAGCTGCGTTTATCCCAGCCTTTAATTGCACCGCCAGCTAAACTTATTTCAGGGTTATGAACCACGCGATTAGGGTCAAAGTATTGCCTTACACCTAAACCGTCACAGCTTTGACAAGCCCCGGCTGGGTTGTTGAACGAAAATAGACGCGGTTCAAGCTCTGTCATCGCATAGCCACAGGTTGGACAGGCAAAATTTGCTGAAAACAGCATTTCTTCAGCATTGCTATCGTCCATAAACGCAATGTTGGCAACGCCGCCTGACATTTCAAGTGCTGTTTCGAATGATTCCGCGAGACGTTGTTGCTGGCCGTCTTTGACTTTAAAGCGATCAACCACGACTTCAATTGTGTGCTTTTTATGTAGATCTAGTGGTGGTGGATCAGATAGGTCGCACACTTCGCCATCAATACGTGCGCGAATGTAGCCTTGGCTTGCAAGCTGCTCTAATAGCTTTACATGTTCGCCTTTACGGTCTTTAACAACAGGCGCCAAGAGCATTAACTTTGTGCCTTCAGGCAGCGCCAGTGCGGTATCGACCATTTGGCTGATTGTTTGCGCCGCGAGCGGTAAATCATGAGTCGGGCAGCGAGGCTCACCGACTCGTGCAAACATCAAGCGTAAATAATCGTAGATTTCAGTAATAGTTCCCACGGTTGAACGTGGGTTATGCGAGGTTGATTTTTGTTCTATGGAAATAGCAGGAGAAAGGCCTTCAATATGATCTACATCGGGCTTTTCCATTAATGACAAAAACTGCCTTGCATAAGCAGAGAGTGACTCAACATACCGGCGTTGCCCTTCTGCATACAGCGTATCAAATGCAAGTGATGACTTTCCTGAACCAGATAAGCCAGTAATAACAATTAGTTTATCACGTGGGATGGTTAGGCTGATGTCTTTTAAATTGTGCGTGCGGGCGCCTCGGACTTCAATGTTTTCCATGCTATCTCGTTTATTGCCAAAATTATTTGTTCAGTATCGCATAATACGCTGCAATATTAATCCTTGATCATCGAAAAAATCCTTAGTTATAGACGATTAATTATTGCCAAGCTTGTGATAGAATCCTTGCCTAATTTTTTAACACAGTAAGATCACGCAAATAATGACCGCATCTTCACTTAATTCACGAGAAAAACGCGCCGCCGTATCGTTAGCGAGTGTGTTTGCATTTAGAATGCTCGGCTTGTTTATGCTGATGCCTGTTTTAGCTATTTATGGTCAAGAGCTTGAAGGCTTTTCACCTATCTGGATTGGTTTTGCAATTGGTGCGTATGGTTTAACTCAGGCCGTATTACAAATCCCAATGGGGAGACTTTCCGATAAAATAGG
Source organism: Pseudoalteromonas sp. MER144-MNA-CIBAN-0113 (assembly GCF_040308965.1). Classification (NCBI taxonomy): domain Bacteria; kingdom Pseudomonadati; phylum Pseudomonadota; class Gammaproteobacteria; order Alteromonadales; family Pseudoalteromonadaceae; genus Pseudoalteromonas; species Pseudoalteromonas sp. MER144-MNA-CIBAN-0113. Next base: position 28,241 of record NZ_JBEOOG010000044.1, on the reverse strand, counting down.
TCGTAAAAAAGTCATAGTCGGTGGTTTGGCGGTGTTTGCTTTAGGTTCGGTAATTGCCGCTTTGGCAGAGTCTATTCAAATGGTGACGGTAGGGCGTGCGTTACAAGGCATGGGAGCTATAGCCAGCGCATTATTAGCGTTTGCATCAGATTTAAGCCGAGATGAACAGCGCCCCAAAGTCATGGCGGTGATTGGCATGAGCATCGGCATGAGTTTTGCGATTGCGATGTTATTAGGGCCGATAGTGGCAGCTTCGTGGGGCATTACAGGCGTATTTTGGCTAACGGCTATTTTGGCTGTGTGTGGTATTTTTATAGTCACTATGCTCGTTCCCAGTGCAATAAATAAAGCCCCTAAAGGCGATACACTTGCCAGCTTTAGTGACATTAAAAAGCTAATTAAACATCCGCAGCTTGCGCGTCTAAATGCAGGTGTATTATTGCTGCATTTAACATTGACGACTATTTTTGTAGTATTGCCAAGTCAACTAATTAAAGATGGACTTGTGGCTGAAAACCATTGGCAGCTTTATATCCCGGTTTTATTTTTAGCGTTTTTTTTGATGGTGCCAGTAATGATAGTGGCAATTAAAAAAGAGAAAGAAAAACAAGCCTTTATTGGTTCTGTTATGGTTTTAATAGTCAGCATGTTAAGTATGTCTATGTGGGCAAACAGCGTTGTTGGCATTGCGGTTTGTATGCTGTTATATTTTGTTGCTTTTAACTTTTTAGAAGCCACTATGCCGGCTCTTGTGTCTCGCATTGCGCCTGCAAGCCAAAAGGGCTCAGCCATGGGTGGGTATTCATCTAGCCAGTTCTTAGGTGCTTTTTTAGGCGGTATGTTAGGTGGGTATGTAGCACAAACCACCAGTACGCAAGCTGTGTTTGCGGCGGCGGCACTTGTTGGGGTAATATGGCTTATTATTGCGTGGAAAATGCAAGTCCCACCGAAAAGCAAAGTTATTAGTTTAATGACCCAATTAGATTCTGAAGAGCAGGCACAAACACTAGCTTCTCAGTTAGTTGCTTTACCCGGCGTAATAGAAGCAACCGTAGTTCGCGATGAAAGTCGTAGCTACTTAAAGATTAATGATAAAGAATTTGACCTAGACCAAGCCCGAAGAGTGGCTGGTTTAATCTAACGTTTATAGGAGATGGTTCCATGGCACGCGGTGTGAACAAAGTAATTTTGGTTGGTAATTTAGGGCAAGATCCTGAAGTTCGTTACATGCCTAATGGTAATGGCGTAGCAAATATTACCTTAGCAACTTCAGACAGCTATAAAGATAAAAACACTGGCCAAATGGTTGATAAAACTGAGTGGCACCGTGTGGTATTTTTTGGCAAATTAGCTGAAATTGTAGGCGAATACTGCCGCAAGGGATCACAAATTTACGTAGAAGGTAAACTTCAAACCCGTAAATGGACTGATCAACAAGGCCAAGAAAAATACACCACTGAAATCGTTGTTGATGGCTTTACGGGTCAAATGCAAATGTTAGGTGCACGCGGTGGCGATCAACAAAGTGGTGGCTATCAAGGTAACCAAGGTGGTCAACAAAGTAGTGGCTATCAAGGCAACCAAGGCGGGCAACAAAGCGGTGGTTATGGTCAAAATAACCAAGGCCAAAATAGCCAGCAAGGCAGTTATGCTCCACAGCAGCAATCTGCACCTGCTCAGCAGCCAGCACCGCAGCAAAACAACCAATACCAGCCACAGCAGCAAGGTGGTTTTGCACCACAACAAAATAGTGCACCACAACAGCAAGGCGGGTTTGCACCTAAGCCACAAAATGCACCGCAAGGTGGCGCATCAAACCCTATGGAACCAACAATCGACTTTGATGACGATATCCCGTTCTGATCTAAGACAAAAAAATGTTGAAAATTTTCTAGAAAGCCGCTATTAGGCGGCTTTTTTTATTAAAAAAATGACCGTATTCCATTTCTACAGTTTTTAAATCTGAATAAACACTTCCTAAAGTAAACATATGAATGTGAAAAAAAGCACTGTGATATTGGTGTTTTTATTTTTTAAGCCAAGCCCTCCTTTGTTCAAACTAATATATAAATAATGACTGCTGTTTAGTTAACTAATTGAAGGCTAAATATAATGTTTATAAACATTAAGTACTAACTTTTAAACCTTCGCTAAACTTTTATTATTGGCTTGTACAATTGCAAATAGTAGACAACACTTTAATAACTTATTTGATGTGCCGGTGGGTTATGAAAGCCAGTAAATTTCACTTTACCAATTATTCAAATGCTTTGTTTTATGCTCTGTGTATCGCCTTGCTAGTGATTATTAATAGCGGTTTAAGTTTGGTTTTACAGCATCAAAACGAGCAAGTTGGTTTAAAGCTAGCGAAGCAATTGCAACAGCCATTGGCCAATGAAAAACAACTTATTGCAAATACGCCTTTTACGCTCGCCCCTAATAAAAACTCTATTTATATAGAAAAACAAAAACATTATTTTAGCGCTAACTCAAAAGGAATTTTGCTCTACTCATGGCCAGTTTGGTATAGCTATAGCTATTTGTTTTTAATAATAAACGCGGTTCTTTTGCTCGCTATGCTTTGTATTCGACGTTTTAAAAAGCCTAAAACAATAAAAAACAGCACAATGACCTCTAAACGTCAGCAGCACTTTAATAATAAGAAAGTACGTTATGCACCCAAAGTGAGTTCTTTACAGCTCGCTCCAATAGCGACAACTAATGTGCAGGAAGCAATTAAATATAATGTATTTGCACTTGTTCAGTGTGAATGCCATTTTGATGCAAACACTGACTTACAAGCGACTCTTAAAGTCTTATTGGCAAAAGACTTTATTAATACGACTGAAATATCGGTTAAGTTATTAACTGCAGGCAATTTCGCTTTTACTCTCAAAGGGATTGATGCAATTGATAAACTCAATTGCGCTAAATATTTACATCAATGCATTGTAAGTGCCGCTCATGTATTGGCGCCAAGAACTGCACAGAGGCATGTAAAAGTAGGTTTATGTACTTATTATTCAGAGGCTGATCAGGTTATGGTGTATCAGTTGGCAAAGTCGGCACTTACTCTTTCGCAGCAAAATCGAGTTAAGCATTATCACCAATTAGCGTTAAATTATGGTCATGTCCAACAGCTCGATAGACACTCAATACCACAACGAATTAAAAAGCAAAAATTGGCTATTTTATTTCAACCAGTATACGAGCTCGATAGCGGCGCTATTATTAAGCATTACGTATCAATTAAAAGTAATGACAGGGGAAATAAACAATTACTTAATCAAGAAAGTATCAGTCAATTTTATAACGAAGGTGAGGCGCTATTGCACGATCAAGCGGTAGTTATGCAAGTAAAAAAACTATTGCTTATAGATAAATCATCGTCAGTTATTAGTATTAAGTTACATCCTAAAAACTGGTTTAATAACGAGTTTTGGAGCTGGTTAACTGCTTATATCAATGACTTAAAAAACCAACATACACTGCAATTTTCTATAAATGAATCAGAATTCTTAAATAATCAATTACGTTTGCAAGGCGCTTTTGCAGCAATAGCGGCACTAAACTGCAATATTGTAATTGATGATGTGAGAAGCAGTAAAAATATTTTTAAGTTTACGCTTAATAAACAAATATCAGGGCTTAACTTAGCTTCTGAACTTGTCCATGGGATAGAGCGCAGTAATTCACAACAAAAATACGTTAGGGGAATTGTGCATATAAGTAGATTATTGAGCTTGTCAGTATTTGCACTTGATGTAGAGACGCCTCAGGAGCTACAACTTTTAAAAGTAATAGGCATTAGCGGCGCGCAAGGAGGATATTTTTCTAAATTTCTTCCCAATTATACTCAAGTCGCATTTCACTAATGCTAAGCAATTAACAAGTTAAATATACTCTACACTAATTTGCGATATTTTAGCCCTTCTAAACCTTGCAACCCACCAGTATGTATTGCAATAATTTTGCTGTTAGGGGCAAAGTAATCATTATTGATGAGCTGCCAAAGTGCGTACATCATTTTACCGCTGTAAATAGGCTCCAAGGGTAATTGATGTTGATGCTGCATGTGTTGGCAAAACTGCCATAAATCAGCTGTAAAACGACCATATCCACCACCGTGAAATTGCGTAAGTAGTTGCCAGTTATTTTGTGATTTTGCTTTAGGGCTAAGAGCGCGTATTTCGTCCCGCAGGTAGTCGGCTTGCTTTAAAACAGCAATCCCTAGTAGGTTGATTTTATTTGAGCTGCCCTCTATCAATCCAGCCAAGGTGCCGCCACTGCCAGTTGGACAGATTAAGTAGTCGTGCTCAGGTAAACTCTGGGCAAGCTCTTTACATCCCTCTATAGCAAACTCGTTAGTGCCTCCTTCAGGTAGAATGTATGCGTTTGGAAAGCGTGCCTGTAATGCGGCTAAATAGGCTTCATCATGTCGTTGTTTGTACTCTATACGATTGACTGCATATAACTGCATACCACATTGCTGTGCAAATTTTAGAGTAGGATTATTTAGATCAAGCTGTGGGCCGCGCACAATTGCGTGGGTTGTTAAGTTAAACTCTTTACCAGCAGCGGCGCACGCATGAATGTGATTTGAAAAAGCACCACCAAATGTAAGTAATTCAGATTTACCCAGTTGTTGCATACGAACTAAATTGTATTTGAGCTTTCGCCATTTATTACCGCTGATAAGTGGATGCAATAAATCATCGCGCTTAATAGTTAAAGTTATTTTTTTGTCTGTTAGTAATTCACTGGTAATTGTTTGTAAATAGCTATGTTCATTAATACTGAATGGTATTGGCATTATCACTCTTTTTCATTAGTTACATGATGAATGTGCTGTGTAATAGCGTTATTTTGACTCAGTTTTTATTACTTAAGCAAACTAAAAAATATGAATACGCGGCTAAATTGGCATCTTAATAGCGTAAAATGCAGATAAATCTCGGTGTTGTTAAATAAATTAGCTATTTAGTACAAATGAAACGGTTATTTACTGGCATGAAACGGGATAATAGTTGTAAACTGAGATAATAAATGAACAAAGCTTGTGTTTTGTGCTTCAAGTACATAGCATAAGGTTTTATTATAAAAAATAATAATAACCAAATAATTGCCGCTTTTTTGGGACTGGAATATATGCGAATTGCTCCTTTATCTCTGTTAATTTCTGCTAGCTTTTTTGCAAGCACAGTATTTGCACAAGATACAACTACTGTAAACAGAATTGAATCAGAGATTAATACGAAACAAACAGAATACACTCGTTCAACGACGATGCTCGACAAATATTTAAAAGAAGAGAATCAACTTCAAACACAACTTGAATTGCTCAGAACGCGTTCCACACAGCTTGATAAAGAAAAAAACCAAGCGTTGGATGCGATGAATGATATGTATCGACGTTTAATTGATAATCCATCGCTAGACATTACCTCTGCACAGTCGCGTTATCAAAAAGCCGTTGTTGATCAAGAACAAAATAAAAATGATATTTCTATGCAATTGGCGGCAATTGCATCCCATCTAAAAGATATTGAGCAAATTCGCGCTGATAAACATGCACTTCAAAACACTATTGAAAGCTTAAAAGTGCAATATACCACGGCGCGTGTAGAGCGATTACGCAATGAGTTTACCCGAGAGGGTACGCTTGAAGTTGACCATACCATTAACTGTAAGCGCACTGAAACACTGGCGGCATGTGAGCAGAGCGGTCAGCAAATAGGGCTGAAAAAGGCAACTAAACGTTTTTTAGATCAAATATTTGAAAATCTTACAGAAAAACGTCTTGTTGAACCTAAGCGAGACATGGCAGGGGCACAAGTACAAATTTTAAGTAGTCACGTGATTAAGAGCGCATTTAGCGGGCAAGGTGATTACAACGTCAATTTAAGCGTTACTATGCGCGGAGATGTAAACAGCAGTCGTTTATGTCACTTACTTAGTGTGAATAATAGTTTTTGTTTAGAGTATGGTACCCCGCTGGCAAATACTTATCAGCCAGCTTATAGCACTACTTTCTCTGATAGTCAGTTAACATTCAGCGATAATGGGGATAATAAAGCCGCTGCCGTTGTCGCTAAAACAGTTAATAAAAAGCCTAAAGTGGTCGCTGAGAACAAGAAAGATCAATTAGTTCAGTTAACCTTACGCTCTAATGTACACGGCGATGAAGTATTTATTAATGATATTCGAGTAGGTTCTACTCGTTTGGTGACGAACTTACCACGTGGTTTGCATAAATTAGAAATACGCAAAGAGGGTTACATCCCTTATAAAGCGCGAATTGACTTAAAGAAAACGCGAACGCTTTTTGCTCAGTTGGAAAAAAAGTCAGAGTCGATTGCTGCACCGACTAAAAAGCGAGAGCAAATAATACAAGCAGATTGCCCAAAAGGAATGGAAGTTGATACACGCCCACCTATGGTGGACCCATCAGCAGTGATGATCCCCGTTGGCAAATTTAAAATGGGTGATATAAACGGCAATGGGCTTGAAAATGAACGCCCCGTGGTTGAAAAAACGATTAGTGAATCTTTTGCTATGCAGAGCAAAGAAGTGACTGTTGGCGCATTTGAAGCGTTTGTAAACGAAACGCAATATAAAACCGAAGCTGAAAAAGGCAAAGGTTGCGCATATTACCTCAACGGTGAACCTGTTTGGGAAGCAAGCTTAAATTGGCGTGCTCCAGGATTTGAGCAAACCAATGAGTTTCCTGCTGTGTGTTTGACAAAAAATGATGCTATTGCTTACGCTGAATGGTTTTCTGATAAAACAGCGCAAACGTATCGTTTACCTACTGAGGTTGAGTGGGAATATGCGGCGCGTGCAGGCACTGAGACAGAGTACCCATGGGGTAACGAAATTGGTAAAAACCTAGCTAACTGTGGTTGGTGTGGTAGCGAGTGGTCTAATAAACGCACGGCTCCGGTAGGGTCTTTTTCTGCAAATGCATTTGGCTTATACGATACTGTAGGCAATGTATGGGAATGGACTAGTAGCACAGGGAATAAAAAAGATGCCGTTGTTCGCGGAGGTGCATGGAATTTTGCCCCTAGCCTTGCTCGTGCATCAACGCGTTTAATTTTAGCACCAGATTTTAGAGCTAATTATATTGGCTTTCGCTTAATGAGCGAACGATAATATTTAATGGGGAAGCGGTGCTTCCTCTTTTTAATGATTACAAAGACGGCTGCGCTTTACATTGCTCATTGTGTTGAGAATGTTAAAGTAAGCGCAACTACAATAAGAACGAATTTCAAAGGTCATCCAGCCTCATGTTTAAAAAACTCCGTGGTATTTTTTCAAACGATCTATCGATCGATTTAGGTACAGCCAACACACTAATTTATGTAAAAGAAGAAGGTATTGTATTAAACGAACCTTCAGTTGTTGCTATTCGTCAAGAGCGTGCTGGTGGACCTAAAAGTGTTGCATCTGTAGGTACAGAAGCTAAGCAAATGTTGGGCCGTACGCCTGGTAATATTAAAGCTATACGTCCAATGAAAGACGGTGTGATTGCTGATTTTTATGTTACTGAAAAAATGTTACAGCACTTCATCAAACAAGTGCACAATAATAATTTTATGCGCCCAAGCCCACGCGTGCTTATTTGTGTTCCTTGTGGAGCTACTCAAGTTGAAAAGCGTGCAATTCGTGAATCAGCAATGGGTGCAGGTGCTCGCGAAGTCTACTTAATCGAAGAGCCAATGGCAGCTGCAATTGGTGCCGGTTTACCGGTGTCTGAAGCAACGGGTTCTATGGTGGTTGATATTGGTGGCGGTACAACAGAAGTCGCTATTATTTCACTTAATGGTGTTGTGTATTCATCTTCAGTACGCATTGGTGGTGATAAGTTCGATGAAGCCATTATTAACTATGTGCGTCGTAACTTTGGTAGCTTAATCGGTGAAGCCACCGCTGAGAATATTAAACACCAAATTGGATCGGCATTTAAAACAGACGAGCCAGTAGAGATAGAAGTGCGTGGTCGTAACCTTGCAGAAGGCGTACCTCGTTCGTTTACGCTTAACTCGCATGAAATCTTAGAAGCATTACAAGAGCCACTAATGGGGATTGTAAGCGCTGTCATGGTGGCGCTTGAGCAGTCTCCACCTGAGCTGGCATCTGATATTTCAGCGCATGGTATGGTGTTAACTGGCGGCGGCGCATTACTTAAGGATTTAGATCGCCTGCTAATGGAAGAAACGGGCATTCCAGTGGTTGTTGCTGATGATCCACTTACGTGTGTTGCACGTGGCGGCGGCAAGGCCCTTGAAATGATTGATGTGCACGGTGGTGACGTTTTTAGTTACGATTAATGAAATCAATGTTTGAAAAAACGGTTTCTTTGCAACTGCGACTTTTTGTCGCAGTGCTTTTGAGTATCGTATTGATCCTTGGAGACAAGTACACGCAAGGTGGCGAGAACATTCGTACTAGTTTGAATACGTTGGTCAGTCCACTTATTTATGTTGCTAACCTACCTTACGAAGTATTTAGCTTTAGCGCCAAAAGTTTGCATACCCGTGAGCAGTTACTAACCGAAAACGAAGCACTCAAAAAGAAGCAAGTATTGCAAAGTGAGCAAATCCAGCAGTATGAGTTTTTAGCAAAAGAGAATCAAAAACTTCGTGCATTACTTGGCTCTTCCTCTAAACACACCAATCGTAAAATTATTGCTCAAGTACTTTCTGTTCATTCAAATCCTTATAGTCACCAAGTGGTGATAAATCGGGGAACCACCGATGGTTTAAGCGAAAGCCAAGCGGTGATTGATGATATGGGGTTAGTCGGGCAGTTGACTAAAGTTGGTTCAACAACCTCGCGGGTGCTGTTAATTACAGATACCACCCATGCAACACCGGTGCGTATATTACGAAACGATGTGCGCACAGTGGTTGAAGGTATCGGTAAAATTAACGTGCTAAAGCTATCACATGTGCCGCATAGCTTAGATGTGCGTATTGGTGATGTGCTGGTGACCTCTGGCCTAGGAGGGACCTTTCCTGAAGGTTATCCGGTTGCGGTGATCACCGAAATAACTCGTGATGAAGGCCAACCTTTTGCGCAAGTATTTGCTGAGCCGATAGCTCAATTAGATCGAATTCGGTTATTAGTGGTGTTATGGCTAAATCAGCAGGAGTTGATGGGTGATGATTAACCGTCATATGCTCTTAATCGCATTAAGTATTTTCTTTGCATTAGTAATGGCGCTAATGCCGTTACCTTTTTCACTTGAACCATTTCGTCCTGATTGGGTGCTGTTGGTGCTTATGTACTGGTCTTTGGCTTTACCGCATCGATTAAATATAGGGACTGCTTGGGTTGTTGGGTTATTAATTGACTTAGCAACAGGCTCCTCATTGGGTGTTAATTCCTTAACTTATTCAGTGTGTATTTTTGTTACTGCAAGTAACTTCCAAAAAATTCGCAATTTTTCATTGTGGCAACAAAGCCTACTTATAGGCTTGTTCTTAACGCTTTACCACTTAATGCAGTTTTGGTTAAATCACTTTTTACTTGGCGTTTATTTTAGCCCACATTACTTATGGCCTGTATTAACAGGCATGTTGAGCTGGATATGGGTATTTTTATTACTTCGAAAATACCGTAGACATTTTAGGATCAGATAATGACTTGCGCAGTATATTTAGCCTCCGCGTCTCCCCGTCGTAAAGAGCTTCTAACCCAATTGGGTATTGAATTTTCACAGTTTAGTGTTGATGCCGATGAAAGTCAGCTTGCTAATGAACTCCCGCATGACTATGTAGAGCGTTTAGCGCGTTTAAAGGCGCAAATGGGCGTAGAGCAAGGTTATACTGACCGGCCTGTGCTAGGTAGTGATACTGTGGTGGTGATGGATAATCAATCCTTATGTAAGCCACGAGATAAAGACGATTTTACCCAAACCTTAAAGCGCTTATCAGGGAACACGCACCAAGTGTTAACTGCCATCGCTTTTGCGACACCAGATAAAGTACTCAGTTGTGTGGTCAGTACAGATGTCACCTTTAAAACACTCAGTGATGAAGAAATACATGCTTATTGGCAAACGGGCGAGCCTCAAGATAAAGCCGGTGGTTACGGTATCCAAGGGTTAGGTGGGCGCTTTGTAACGCATATTTCGGGTAGCTATTTTGCCGTTGTCGGCTTACCTTTATATGAGACAGAACAATTATTAAATACATTCTTAAGAGGGTAGCATGAGTACAGAACTACTGATCAATGTCACGCCAAGTGAAAGTCGCGTTGCCCTAATCGAAAACGGTGTATTACAAGAAATTCAGCTAGAACGTATTGGTAACTTAGGTATCGTGGGTAATATTTACTTAGGTAAAATAAGCCGCGTGTTACCAGGTATGCAAGCCGCTTTTGTTGATATAGGCCTAGAGAAAGCCGCCTTTTTACACGCTTCAGATATCGTTAATAGTGCCTCTATTGTTGAGGGCGTTGACGACGAGCCGATTAAAAAAGTCCAAGATATTCGTGAGCTTGTTCGCCAAGGTCAGTACATTATGGTGCAAGTGGTTAAAGATCCTTTGGGTAGCAAAGGGGCACGTTTAACCACTGATATCACGATACCTTCACGGTATTTAGTGTTTATGCCTGATGCGACACATGTTGGGGTGAGTCAGCGTATCGAAACGGAAGAAGAGCGTGCAAGGCTGAAAAAAATTGTAGCCGAATACGGCGATGAAAACGGTAGTTTTATTGTCAGAACAGCTGCTGAAGGCGCAAGTGAAGCGGAGCTGAGACACGATGCAGCTTTTTTAAAAAAGCTCTGGGATAAAATTGTCTCTAGGCGCAGAAAAACCAGCAAAGCCAGTATCTTGCATGAAGATCTTACACTTGCCTTTAGAACGTTACGTGATTATGTAGGTGAAGATATGGAGCGCATCCGTGTTGACTCTAAGCTTACCTACCAAGAGCTTAAGCTGTTCACTGAAGAGTTTGTGCCTTTGTTATCACAAGTGCTTGAGTATTACCCAGGTGAGCGTCCCATTTTTGATTTATTTGATGTAGAAAGTGAAATTCAAAAAGCACTGCATCGTAAAGTTACTTTAAAATCGGGTGGTTATTTGATCATAGATCAAACTGAAGCGATGACCACTGTTGATGTAAATACAGGCGCTTTTGTTGGTCACCGTAACCTTGAAGAAACTATTTTTAATACCAATGTTGAAGCAACCTCAGCTATTGCCCGTCAACTAAGGCTGCGCAATTTGGGCGGTATTATTATTATCGACTTTATTGATATGATAAGCGATGAGCATAAACGCCGTGTAATGCACTCATTAGAATCTGCACTCGATAAAGATCGTGCCAAATCTAATATCAATGGTTTGTCGGCATTAGGCTTAGTTGAAATGACCCGCAAACGTACCCGCGAAAGCCTAGAGCATGTATTGTGTGATGTATGCCCAGCATGTTCAGGGCGTGGCTCACAAAAAACAGTCGAGACAGTCTGCTATGAAATTCTTCGTGAAATAGTACGTGTTAATCGCGCTTACGATGCGGATAAGTTTGTAGTGTATGCTTCGCCTGCAGTATGTGAAGCGCTATTAAATGATGAGTATCATAACCTCGCCGAATTAGAACTATTTATTGGAAAGCAGGTCAATATTCAAACCGAAAGTTTATACAGCCAAGAGCAGTTTGATGTGGTAATGATGTAATGAAATTTAAAGCGGCCTGTTTTTATTGTGTGCGAAAATTATGGCAAATAAGTGCTGTAATTTTAGTACTACTGGCCGTGATTGTTTCTATTTTAAAATACACCTTACCCTACGCGAACGATTATAAAGGAGATATAGAAAGCTACCTTGATGATAAGTTTGATATTAGTTTATCTATAGGTGCTATATCAGCAAGTTGGCAAGGCAGTGGCCCCGCTTTAGTACTCGAAGAATTATCATTTAAAGACAACCAAACAGCCCCTATCTCTTTAACCATAGCTAAAACCAGTTTAGAGCTAAACCTTTGGGAAAGTTTAAAGTCGCTGCAGCTTAAATCAAATTACTTTGTGATCAATGGCTTTCATACCAAGGTTAATGTCGCTAATTTATTTGCTGGTAATCAAGATGAAGTTTCATTTGAGCAAAAAGAACTAATAGAAGGACTGTTTTTAGGCGAAACCGGTCACTTTGCAATAGAAAACTCCAGCATCAGCTTTGTACTAGAAGATAACAAAGAACGTAAACTGTTATTAGAAAACATTGTATGGCAAAACCAAGATAAACAGCATCTTGGTAGCGGTAGCCTAGCGTTACCGGGTATTTCTGTGGGTAATTTTGATGCCCGTATTGCGCTCAAAGGTGAAACCTTAGAGCAAATGGTGGGCGATTTATATGTGCAGGCTAATCAGGTTGATGTGTCAAATTGGTTGGCCCAGTATATAAATACTCAAAAGCAGCAACTGCATAGTGATTTAAACTTACAAGCATGGCTTAGGCTAGAGCAAGGCTTAGTAAGTGACGTAAAAGTACAGTGGTTACCGAGTGCGGTAAATTGGCAACTCAATGATCAAACACAAAAGGTCAGCCTAAGTGAAGGGGGATTTCATTTATACCCTGAGCAAAATAGCTGGCGGTTAAAAAGTACCGGCTTAGCGTTTAGTACCAACGAAATAACGTGGCCTAGCCTCGAATTTGAAGCTTTATTAGGCAAGCAAAATAAAATATGGCTACAGCAACTCGACTTAGCCCTATTAAATGATTTAGCAGAATTAACTAATTTTACTGATTTAACTCCTTTTTTAGCTCGCCAACCCAGTGGTGAAATAAAAAACGCGTATCTAGAGTTTGCCGATGCAAAGCAATGGCAGTTGTGGTTTGAAGCCGATGAAATTAGCTGGCAAGAAAAAAACGCCGTACCCGCCGCTCAATCTTTAAGGATTGATGGATTAGTTAATCAGCAATATGGCCGGATCACTATTTTTGGTGAAAACAGCCACTTAATTACAGGTGCTAGTTTTAGTAATAATATTGACTATAACCAGCTAAACATCGAATTAGATTTAGCTAAGCGTTCAGGCGATTGGCATATTAGCAGTGATAACCTGTGGTTTGATAACAATGAAGTGACCTTAAGCGTGCAGATGCAATTAAGTTTAGGTAAGACGCCTCGCTTAGATTTATATGCCGAAGCATTTGCCCCCGATGCCAGTATTGCCGGTCATTATTTTCCTTTAACGTTAATGAGCCCTGAGTTAGTTAGTTATTTAAATGGCGCAATAAAATCAGGTGAAGTAACAAATGCCCAGGTGTTATTTTCTGGTCCATTATCAGGCTTTCCATTTGACGATGGTTCTGGGCAGTTTGATGTTTTAGCGCAAATAGATAATGCTACCTATCAATTCGATCCGGCTTGGCCAGCAGTCACAAATGCCAGTGTAAAGCTGCATTTTGCAAATGAGCGAATGGATATTTATAGCCAGCAAGGCCAACTGGTAAACCTTGACGTTGGCAGTAGTGTACATGTGAGTATTGATGACTTAATGGGTGATGCGCCATTGGTGGTTAGTATTGATAAGCAAGCTGAGCTTGAAAAAATGCACGATTTTTTTGTCGCCACGCCTTTAGCAAATCCGTTAGCTGATATTTTTAATGTTGTGCAAGGACAGGGGCTTGCCAGCGCAAACATTGAATTGCTAATCGGTTCACAATTTGAGGGCGGAGCGAGTGTAACTGGTAAGGTTAATTTACTCGACGCACCTCTTTATATTTCTGCTCCCGGTATTTCGCTTGAGCATTTAAAGGGTGAACTTAGCTTTAATAATCAACAAATAAACCTCACCGATGCTACGGCTACATGGCTTGGTATGCCATTAACGATTAACTACACTAGTGACGCAAACGCAGAGGATTATCGCGCTAATATAAATATAAATGCTCAGCTTGATGCGCAAACACTCATAAACCATGGTCAAGGTATTTTAGATGGTTACTTAAGCGGGCAAAGTGACGTTGATATTGCTTTAGAGCTTAATTTTACCGAGCAAGGGTTTAACTATCGTGCCGAAGTTGAATCGCCACTTATTGGCTTAAATAGTTCCTTGCCAGGAGTATATACAAAAAGTAGTGAGCAAGTTTGGCCTCTGAGAGCGGTTATTCAAGGTGATGATATCTCTAATCTGATCACTGCAAATATTAATGAGTTATTTTATTTCAATGCCATTCTAGACAATACTCAATCGCAGTTTACCAACGCTCATTTTATCATCGGTGAAAAAGACTTAGGGCTTAACTCACAAAATTTAGCGGTGAGTATTAATTTAGCGCAGAGTGAGTTATTACCTTGGATTGATTTAATTGATCAAATTATTAATGTAGCTAAAGCGCAGCCTGACAGTGCCTCGCCGGGCGTGATGCCGCCTTTACATGAAGTGGTTGCGAATATTAACTCTTTTAACGTGAGTGGCATGCAGTTTAATGATTTTGATATGCGTTTATCGCCCCTAAATAATAATTTGCAATTAAAGCTCAATGCCAAAGAGTTAAGAGCCGAAGTATTTATACCTAGCGGGCAATCAAGTCAGCCGATTCGAATTAATAGCGATTATTTAAGGCTTAATTTTTTAGATACAGAATCAGAGCAACCGAGCGAAAAATCAACCCCTGAACAACTTGCATGGCTTACAAAATTACCGGCTATTGAATTTGAATGTGCCGATTGTAAAGTAAGTCATTATCAGCTTGATAAGGTAAGCGCCTCATTGTTAGGCGATGGTAAAAAGCTGCTTATTTCTGAGCTAGTGGTTGATAAGGGCGACCATATATTACGGACTAAAGGGCAATGGCAGAATGGCCTAACGGCGATGAGCGGTGAACTTAAAAGTAATGATATTGGCGCCTTATTTAATGAGTTTGATATTACCACTACTATTAAAGACTCAAACGCCAATCTAAATTATCAGCTAAATTGGCAAGCGGCACCTTATGATTTAGACATTGCCAGTTTAGATGGTGAAATTAGCTGGGATTTAGGCGAAGGCCATTTAACTGAAATCAGTGATGGAGGTGCACGCGTATTCTCATTACTGAGCCTTGATTCATTAGTGCGTAAGCTAAAGCTTGATTTTAGAGATGTATTTTCTAAAGGTTTTTTTTATAACAGCATGCAAGGCACCATGCAGATAGATAAAGGCATTGCCTATACCCAAGATACTAAAATGGATGGGGTACCTGCCGATCTCTCTATAAAAGGGTATGCAAATTTAAATACTCTCGAAATTGACTACGACTTAGCCGTGGCACCACAAGTAACCTCGAGCATTCCGGTGATTGTGGCTTGGATGGTTAATCCAGTAACGGGGCTTGCAGCTTTAGCAATTGATAAAGTGATTCATTCTGCCCGAGTGATCTCAGAGATCAACTTTAAAGTAACAGGCAAAATGAACGATCCTCAGGTACAAGAGTTAGATCGTAAGAGTCGAGAGGTGACTTTACCGCAAGCAGCACAAAACCAGCCACAAGCATCCTCAGAGTTAAAACTTAAAGATGCCGAGGTTAGCGCCACACAATGAATAAACAACACATAAACTCATCTCCTGCGATTATCGCATTGCAAATGTGCTCTGGCTTAAACCCTGATGATAACATTGCACTTTTAAAGCAAGCATTAGCTGCTCTGCCAAACACGCGACCTTTGTTAGTATGTTTACCTGAAGCGTTTTTAGTGTTTAGTAAACACGCAGGTGATACGTTGTTAGTGTCTCAACGTATTGAACAATATAAACAGCAAATCAGTGAATTGTGCCGTAAACACAATATTTGGTTAAACGCTGGCACGTTACCAGAGCCATATAACCAGCATAAGTATTACGCCGCCTCTCATTTATTTAATAATCAAGGCAATATTGTTGCAAGCTATAACAAAATACACTTGTTTGATGTTGAGGTAGATGACCAGACCGGCAGCTACCGAGAATCCGATTTTACTCAAGCCGGCGATGAGGTTGTGGTCGTTGATTCGCCCTTTGGTAAAATTGGTTTAACAGTATGTTATGATTTGCGCTTTGCTGGTTTATTTAATGCCTTAGTTCGCAAAGGCGCCGAAATTATATTAGTACCCAGTGCGTTTACTGTTCCAACAGGTAAAGCGCATTGGCAGCCGCTACTTGCAGCGCGAGCTATAGAAACGCAATGTTATGTTATTGCTGCAGCGCAATATGGAACGCATGAAAACGGTAGGCAAACTTATGGTCACAGCCTCATGTTATCGCCTTGGGGTGAAACATTAAGTGAAAAATCAACAGGGCTTGGTTTTATTAGTTGCACCGTAGATTTAAACCAGTTACACAAAATTAGACGAGATATGCCGCTGCAATCTCACCAACGATTTAGAGAGCCATTATTATGAATTCGGTTGAACAGCATTTATTACACGACAGCCAGCTAAATCGAGAAGAACTCGAAAAAACATTAGCTTATATTCACCAGCACAAAGTTGATTATGCTGACCTTTATTTTCAATCGAGCCATCATGAGTCTTGGGTATTAGAAGACGGCTTAGTAAAAGAAGGCTCTTATAACGTTGAGCGTGGTGTGGGTGTGCGGGCTGTAAGCGGTGAAAAAACCGGTTTTTCATATTCAGACGCAATTAATCTTGAAGCGTTAAACAAAGCAGCCACCGCTGCTCGTAGTATTGCCGATGCCGGTGAAGATAAAGCGGTTAAAGTATTTAGTGACGTGGCTGCAAAGCAGCAGTTTGCACCGCATCAACCAATTTCTAGTATGAGCGATACCGATAAAGTTAATTTGTTACGTGAGCTTGAAAATTATATTCGCGAATTAGCCCCTGATGCTGAGCAAGTTATTAGCTCAATGTCTGCGGTATACGAAGAAGTATTAATTGCAGCCAGCGATGGCACCTTTGCTACCGATATTCGCCCACTGATCCGTTTAAACTGCTCTGTATTGCTAGAGAAGAATGGTCGTCGTGAACGTGGCGGTGCTGGTGGCGGTGCGCGCCTAGATTATGGTTACTTTAAAGAGCTGGTAGATGGTAAGCCGCGTTGGATGGGTTTTGCAGAAGAAGCCGTTCGTCAAGCTAAAGTAAACTTAGAAGCTATTGATGCCCCAGCGGGTACTATGGAAGTGGTATTAGGTAATGGCTGGCCAGGCGTGTTGTTGCACGAGGCCGTAGGTCATGGCCTAGAGGGAGACTTTAACCGTAAAGGCGCGTCTGCGTTTAGCGGTAAAGTAGGTCAAAAAGTTGCTTCAGAGCTATGTACTGTGGTTGATGATGGCACTATGGCCGATCGCCGTGGTTCACTTAATGTAGATGACGAAGGTACGCCTGCAGCCTATAACGTACTTATCGAAAACGGTATTTTAAAAGGCTATATGCAAGATAAAATGAACGCGCGTTTAATGGGGGTAAACCCAACAGGTAATGCTCGTCGTGAATCATACGCGCATTTACCAATGCCACGTATGACCAACACGTATATGTTAGGCGGAGATCACAGCCAAGCTGATATTATTAGTAGTGTGAAAAAAGGCGTGTTTGCCCCCAATTTTGGTGGCGGCCAAGTGGACATCACCTCGGGTAAGTTTGTATTTAGTGCCTCAGAAGCTTACTTAATTGAAAATGGTAAAATTACTCAGCCAATTAAAGGGGCAACATTAATTGGTAATGGTCCAGAGGTTATGCAACAAATCTCTATGGTAGGTAATGATTTAGCGCTTGATAAAGGCGTGGGCGTATGTGGTAAAGATGGTCAAAGCGTACCTGTTGGGGTCGGCCAGCCAAGCTTGAAAATTGATCGGCTAACGGTAGGCGGTACCGCTTAAATTTAGTGAGTAATTGCGATTAAAAAAAACCGCGTTTTACGCGGTTTTTTAATTTTAATATGGTTTAAAGCTCAAAGGGAGCGACACCGACTGCTTGCATTGTGTAACCTACTTGGGCTATTTCGCCAGACCAAGTTTGCGTTTTAATAACGCCCGTCACGACAATCGCATCGTATAAGCTATCGATAGGGACACCGCCTTTAATGGTCACATGAACCAGCTGATTTGGCGGCGGCGGGGGCACATGAATACAGGCACCAAAGTAAGGGACTAATAAAAACTCGGTGATAAGTTCGCTATCGCCTTCAAGAGGTACAACAAAACCAGGTAAGCTAACAGACTGCCCATCAAGTGCTTTAACAACTGGCGCGTCTAAATCAGGTTGCACCCAGTTTTGTTCACTGCCTTCGTGATTAGCTTGTGCTTGAGTATCTATTTGTACATGGCCCTCGGGTATGAGGTCTTCCCAAAAAATTTCCTTGGGTGGATTTGCAATGCTAGCAAAGCTAATTAGCACTGCGCTTAATAGCATTAAAGAGTGTGTAGTTACTTTAAACAATGTCATGATCATCCTAAAGTTTATATTTTTATACTCATACCATCACTGAGAGAATAAAAGTAAGCGCGTGTTGCGGGGATCAAACCAATAATGAATCCCGCAGCCATAATAACGCCAATCAAAGTGAGTTCATAGTCAGAGAGCATACTGATATTAATGCTAACCCCTGCTTGGCTTTGCAAGTAACCCGCCGTAGTGCCCATAAGTGCATAAAATAAAATACACCCTATCAAACAGCCTAAAAAGGTGGTGAGCAGTGATTCCATACTGATCAGCGAAAATAACTGCCAAGGGCGAGCACCCACAGAGCGTAATATTGCCAATTCTCTGCGGCGTTGATTAAGGTTAGCAAGTAGTGTGGTTAACATACCGAGCAAGCTAATAATGACCACCACAAATGAAAATAACAGCAGTATTTTTTCTATAATTGCCAGCATTTCCCAAAGCTCTTTTAGAGTGACTGTGGGCATAATCGCTAATAAAGGCTCTGATTTATATTGATTTATGTTACGCCTAATTTGCAGCGTATAAAGCGGGGAGTCGAAGCCCATTAAAAAAGCGGTAATTTGTTTTGGGTGCCCAGTTAATGCATGACTCGAGTGATCATGATGATCGTCATGTGCATTGTGGCCGCCACCATGGATCAGTTCAATTGCCGCTAGCGGCACATGCAAGGTTTTATCAACAGGGGTGCCGGTGGGCTTTAAAATACCAACAACTTTGAAGGGGTTATCGTCATGATGATGAAAGCTAGTATTGCCCATACCATGAGAAATAACGATTTCATCGCCAATTTGAGAAGCTAATTTTTTTGCAACCTCACTACCTATAACAACTTCATTGATGCTAGAAAAAGCCTGTCCTTGTTCAAATACTAAGGGCTGTTTTTTGGCAAATCGGTAGTGCTTAAAATAATCGAGTGTGGTGCCTAAGACTGCTTGGCCTTTGTGGCTATCTCCAAGGCTGATAGGAATGCTCCATTTAACCCCGCGCTGTTTTGTTATGTATTGATAGCTTTGCCAACTCACCCCATTGTTGGTATGGCCAATCCTAAACACCGAGGAGAGGAGTAATTGAATATCGCCAGTACGTGCGCCAACAATTAAATCGGTACCCGAAATGGTATTACTAAAACTACTTTTGGCATCCACGCGAACGCGCTCAATACTGAGTAATAACATGACGCTAATCGCGATAGTGAGCAATGTGAGTAATACGCTGGCACGTCTATTGAGCAAACTTTTATAGGCGAGTTTAAATAAAATCATACATCACCTTGTAAACTTACTAAGTCGATTGTGCGGCTAAAGAGTGGCTTTAGTGTTTCATCGTGACTGACAAAAACAAGCGTGCTGTTACTTTTTTTTGCTTGTTCAAATAGCAGCTTAATAAAGCTTTCACGATTTTGCGTATCAAGTGCTGAAGTAGGCTCATCGGCAATGATAAGTTCAGGGCTGCCTATAAATGCCCGCGCTGCAGCAACTCGCTGTTGTTGCCCAATACTCAAAGTGGCAACATTTTGATTATGAAAGTGCGGCTCTAACCCCAGTGCATTGAGTAATCTGGCTGCTTCACTCTCTAAATTATCGGCTTGGCTGAGCACGTGTTGCTGACGTTTTTTCGAAAATTGGCACCCTAAACACACGTTTTCTAATGGGGTTAAATAAGGTAGTAAATTAAAGTTTTGGAAAATATAGCCAATATGGTCCGCTCTAAATACATCGCGCTGTGCGTTGGTGAGCGCACTTAGGTTTTGGTTTAAAACACAAAGTTGGCCGCTAGTGGTTACATTAATGCCTGCCAGTAGCGCTAGTAAGGTAGATTTACCACTGCCGCTTGGACCATGTAAAAAAACATGTTCCCCGGCATTAATCGTAAGCTGCTTAATAGCGAGAGTCGGGATGACTGCGCTTTTTTGCCATTTGAAAGAGACATTCTCAAGGTTGATCATAACGGCTTACCAACCCCAATAGTTAAGTCTTTTGCGCATTTTAAATTGTCTAATAAAATTAAGCGGTTTAGCTTTGAGCTTTTCATCACTGTGCAACAGTTCATTGGTTGCGCAAAGTACTCGTTGGCTTGACTTACCATCTGTGTATGGGTGTAACTCTTGGCAAAAAGCTTCAATATTATCTACAAGTTCTTTTGGGTAAGTTAGTGCGTAGTCTATTGCGGCTTCAACGTTATTTTTATCCGTAATATTAAGTAAGTGTTTTTCAGGTGCTTTATTGCAAAATGTCACAACAGGCTTTCGTTGTACCAAAAACATCAGTAATATGGATGAAGTGTCGCACAGCATTACATCAGCAGATTGTAATAAAGGAATAACATTGTCTGTTTCAACAAAGGTTAGATTGTCATTACTTAACGCTTTGTATTTATCAACCCACTCTTGTGCCATTTTAGGATGAAACTGAACTAAGAGTCGCCATTTACCGCTTTCACTAAAGTGTTTTATTTGTTCATAAAGTTTAGGTGCAAGAGATAAGCGTTTTGAGAATGTAGAGCAGATCAATACTGTTGGGCGAGAGTCTATTTCATCAATGTGGCTAGGCTTTGAGTTACCGTTAAAAAATTGATCTAGGGGAGGCCAACCTGTTTCTACTACCTTAAAATAACCCAATTTTTTTTGTAACGCCGTAAATGGAGCCGTTGTATTTGGGCCTTGTGTACAATATAAATCAAAGCAGCCCCGCACTTTAAAGTGATCGTTTTGGCCTTTTTTATTTAGCTTTCCAGCATCAAAGCCGTGAAAAACAGCCACTTTCTTTCCGGGAAAAAATGTAGGGATAGAGTTCGCTGGTGCAAAGGTTGCGTCAGGCGCCCATTGGTTTATCTCATGAATAGAATTTAGTGTTTTTTCATCACTTTTCAAAAAGTCAGGATTAACATTATCACCTTCTAAAAACCATTTAACTTCCCCTCCTTGAGCTAATATTTCTGTTTGCAAAGGCCTTAAAATAGCATAGGAATAATTTTGAGAAATATACATTAAATATTTCTTATTCTGAGTGGCAGTTAAATAGTTCAAGTTAGCTCCTTAGGGCAAGTAATCATGCAAGTTTACCCCAATGCGCCAGCTAGATAAATATACTGAGATGATTTGTTTTTAGCCTAAGATTGAGCTTTGTGGTTGGCTAGATTATTATAGAGCGCCTAACCCCAATTCCATACTTTGCTCTTTGAGCATGCCAAACCCCGGAGATAGCATGACTAGCTATAAAGTTTTAGACGTAAACGATGACTTACCCATTCGTACTAAAGGTAAAGTACACAGTGGCAAAGTGCGTTCAGTTTATTGGTTAACTGATGCAGATAGCAAACGCTTAATAAATGAAAAAGGCTATAACGTTCCTGCCGATACTGAATTAGCCATTATGGTTATTTCAGACAGAATTTCTGCTTTTGATTGCATATGGCAAGGTGAAAATGGCCTAAATGGCGTTCCTGGTAAAGGGATTGCATTAAACTCAGTGGCTGCTCATTGGTTTAACATGTTTAATGAAGCCGGTTTGGCGGGTAATCATATTGTTGATATTCCTCATCCATACGTATGGATTGTTCGTAAAGCCAGTACAGTTAAAGTTGAAGCGATTGCTCGTCAATATATTACAGGCAGTATGTGGCGTGACTACGCTAAAGGTGAAAGAGACTTTTGTGGTTTGCAACTTCCAGAAGGCTTAAAAGCGAATCAAAAGCTTGAGCAAGTACTTATAACTCCCTCTACCAAGGGTATTATAGAAGGGGTTGCTGATATTCCTGCCGTTGATGATGTAAATATCACGCGTGAAAATATTACAAACAACTTAGATGTCTTTAATTTTAAATCGGCTGACGATGTCACCAAATACGAAAAATTATTGGTAGAAGGGTTCGAGCTAATTAGTAATGAGTTAGCTAAGCTCGGGCAAATTTTCGTTGATACTAAATTTGAATTCGGTTACGTAGAAGATTTAAATGGTGCTCAGCAACTTATTTATATTGATGAAGTAGGGACACCCGATTCATCGCGTATTTGGGATGAAGCATCATATAAGAATGGCAAAATTGTTGAAAACTCAAAGGAAGGTTTCCGTCAGCTGTTAATTAATAACGTACCAGAGAGTGATGTGTTATTAAATAAAGACCGTATGGCTGAGCGTGAGCAGTTAGCAAAAGATTATATTTTACCTGAGTCAGTAATGCTTGAAGTGTCTGACACTTATGTGGGCATCGCGAGCAAAATTATTGGTAAAGAGATTATTATACCTAATGATCCGCGCCAAGAAGTGATTGCTATTTTAGATGCTGATTACGGTTTAATCGTTAAATAACGTAGTAAGTAGATAGATATAGCAAAGCTCATTTTAACTAATGAAAAAGTATGTATTTTAAGTAACTGAGCTATAATTCTTGCAATTAGTGCTCGTCTCTAATTAACTTAACCTATGGTGAATTTTTAGGTGTGATTATGTTAGAGCGGGCAATGCAAGTTATTGCAAAACGTCGTTATTTATTAGTACTGGGTGCATTGTTTAGTGTGTCGGCCTTTGGCAATACTATTAATTTGGTTATTAAAGATCAGCATGACCAAGTATTGCCTAATGCTGTCGTAGAAATAAATCATTTACCTTCTTCAAAAACTACGGGCAATTTACCCACGGCGGTAATGGATCAAGTTGATAAACAGTTTTCTCCAGAGTTGCTTATTGTGCACCAAGGTCAGTACGTCGACTTTCCAAATAGCGATAATATTCGCCACCATGTTTATTCTTTTTCAAAAGCTAAACCTTTTCAATTAAAGCTCTATTCTGGCCAGCCAGAAGAACCTATTAAGTTTGATAATCAAGGTGTTGTTGTTCTAGGCTGCAATATTCATGACTCCATGGTGGGCTATATATATGTCGCTAACAGTAGTCATGTGTATACCAGTAACGAGCAAGGCCAGATAAAGCTGCAAGTAGACACTTTTCCTGTGCAAGCCAGTGTTTGGCATTCACTGCAAACAGCTCCCTTGGATAATAAAAAACTGTTTAATATAGAATCAACCAGCCCGTTATCAATAACTATAAATACATCTACCCCTGCACCACGTAATACCTTTGGCAGTCAATTTAGGGAAGGCAATGGCCAATAATTTACGCAGTCGTATTACAACGCTTTGCGTTGGCTTGGTATTACTCACTACCTTGGTTAGTTTACTGAGCTTTTGGTGGTCTACCAGTAAATTTCAGGCAGAAAAAGTGCAACAAAATATAACGGTTGCGCAAAGCGTTTATAAACAATATTTAAAATCAAAAGAGAGCTTATTATTAACAGCCGCAAAGGTGTTAACCGCTGATTTTGGTTTTAAGCAAGCGGTTGCAACTCGTGATGCCGCCACTATTAGCAGTGTGTTATACAACCACAGTCAACGGATCAATGCGGATCTTATGCTGTTGCTCGATTTATCAGGGCGGTTAGTATCAGCTAATGTTAATGCACAAAATTTTGCCGATAACCTACAGCCCTTAATGGATGAGTTATTAAATAATTCTGAGCAATCGAGCTTTGTGGTGTTAAATAACCAGCTGTACCAAGTGATTTTATTGCCCGTTAAAACTCCCAGAACCATAGCTTACAGTTTGGTCGGATTTAAAATAACATCTGCAGTGGCCACTGAGCTAAAAAGCTTGACCGGAATGGAGGTTAGTTTTGTTGCGCAATTAGATGACTTTGCAACAAGCTCGCTAGTATCCCAACCAGATAACTTTCAACCAATAGCGTACTTTACCAATAAAACTACGGCTCGTTTTTTTGCCGAATACTTGGCCTATGAAAACGAACAAATAGCTTTACCCTCTTTACAATCGCATCCGATAACCTTACTGCTTAGCGCAGATTTAACCTCGAGTTATCGCGATATTGAGCAATTATTATTAACGCTGATCACACTCGCTGTTTTAACTATGTTATTTGGTGTGATCACCAGTAGTTTGTTAGCAAATAATTTAACGACAGGACTTTCACAGTTAGCGGTTATTGCCAGACAGTTTGCAAAAGGCGACTACCGTTTTAAATTTGAAGGTAAAAAGCAAAGCAGTGAAATAGAAACGCTCGTGAATGCTTTTAATAACATGGGTAATGATATTAATAAGCGTGAGCAGCAAATAAGTTTTCAAGCACATCACGATACTTTAACAGGGTTTTATAACCGTTCTGCTATGTTAGATTTATTAGCTAAGCGGCTCACTAATGATGCGCGGTACACGCTTGTTGCTATTGATATAAAAGGCTTAAGGCATATAAACGATAAGCTTGGTCCGCAAGTAGGGGATGGATGTTTAATTGCAGTGGCAAACCGTATTCGTCAATTTTCTGATGAGCTAGGTGGTTTTCATGCCCGTATTGGTGGCGATGAATTCTTAACGGTTTACCCTTGTGCAGAGGTTGAGCAGGTAAAATGTGCAGTGGCTGATTTACTCAAGCAATTACAGCTAGCTTACAAGGTTAAAAATTTAAAAATAAGCTTACGTTTTAATGCTGGTATTGTGCAATACCCAGAGCAAGGGACTAAAGCAGACGATTTAATGCGACGTGTACTCATTGCTGTAGATGCAGCTACAACGAGTCAGCAAAGCTTACATTATTATCAAGACGGTGAAGATGAGGCGCATTTAGACCGTTTAATTATGCTTGATGAACTCAAACAAGCAATTGATGATGATAACGGGCAACTGTTTATGACTTATCAGCCTAAGTTGAATATTAAAAGTCAGAAAATTGATAAGGTAGAGTCTCTTATTCGTTGGCAACGAAAAGATGGTGGCTGGGTCTCGCCTGAGGTCTTTATTGATTTAGCCGAGCAGTCAGGGTTAATAGTAGAGCTGACCGCTTGGGTTGTCGAGACTGTGATTGCACAAATAGCCGATTGGTCAAAAAAGGATATTCATTTACAAGCCGCTATTAATGTTTCTGCCCAAGATATTGCTCATTCAGGTTTTCACGCTTCGTTGGTAGCCACCTTAAATAAATACCAAGTAAACCCAAGCTCTATCACTATTGAATTGACGGAGCGCGATATGATTGAAAATGAAGCCCAAGGTATTAAAGCGTTAGAAGATTTAAAAACTATTGGCGTTAAAATTTCATTGGACGATTATGGCGTAGGGCAAACATCACTAGGACGGTTAAAAATGTTACCTATTGATGAGCTTAAGTTAGATAAATGCTTTATTTTAACTCTGCACGAATCACAAAAAGATCAATACATAGTGCGCTCTTCAATCACACTGGGTCACCAATTGGGGTTTTCTGTTGTGGCTGAAGGGGTAGAAACCGCTGAGTCTTTATCAATGCTTCACGAAATGCAATGCGATCATGCGCAAGGTTACTATTTAAGTCGCCCTTTAAAAGCGCAGCAATTAGAACAATGGTTAGAGGAATATCAGCGTGTACATTAAGTTATTATTCGCCTTGGCACTCTCATTTTGTAGTGCGTTAAGTATGGCTGCTACGGGGAAATTATTAGCAACACCTGGGGTGTCTCAAATTGAAGGCAGTGCAGGAGGCGGATTAGTTCCTTGGGCACAATTAGCAGGGTATGCCAGTGAAGACGAATGGGCTGTTAATGGTTTTTGTAGTCGTGCTGATGTTACTGACTATCGTCTTGATGCCTGCGGCATGCAACTAAACCTATTCAATCGTGTTGAGCTCAGTTATGCAGTGCAGCAGTTTGATGTGCCTGCACTCAATACCGAGATAGAGCAGTCAATTTCTGGGGCTAAAATTCGTTTATACGGTGATATTGTTTATAGTCAGTGGCCACAGCTAAGTGTGGGCGTACAGCATAAATCACTAGAGGATGGCACAGTAGCAAAGTTAGTTGGCGCAAAAAATACCAGTGGTACAGATGTGTACCTAGCCGCCAGTAAATTACATTTGGGCGCACTTGCTGGGTACAACTGGTTTTGGAATGTGACCACCCGCTACAGTAAAGCCAATCAGCTAGGACTGTTAGGATATGGCGGGGCTAATGAGGGCAGCCATATTTTGCTAGAAGCAAGTAGTGCAGTTTTTGTAAGTCGTGAACTTGCCATTGGTGTTGAATATCGACAAAAAGCCAACAACTTGGGGTTAGGCGAACAAGATTGGCGTGATTTATTTATAGCGTGGATACCAAATAAGCATATGAGTGTGACTGCGGCCTATTTAGATTTAGGGCGGATTGCTGGTGTTGATAATCAAACTGGCTGGTATTTATCGGTTACGGGGTATTGGTAATGAAACTGAGTGTATTTATTTTTTGTTGTTTAAACTTACTTGCAGGGTGTACAACCCAACCCAACACCTCTTTGTATCACCAGCTTGGCGAACAAGCTGGGCTTGAGAGGTTAACTGATAGTTTTATTACACAAATAGGTAATGACAAACAAGTGTTTCATTACTTTGAGCACAGTAATATCAGTCATTTTCGACAAGGGTTTATTAGCCATTTATGTTCGCTGGTGGAGGGCCCTTGTGAATATAAAGGTGACTCTATGGTTGCTATTCATACAGGCATGAACATAAACGAAAAAGACTTCAATCACGTTGTCGATTTATTAATAAATGCAATGAACGAGCAAAATATCCCACATACAGTGCAAAATAAAATTTTAGCTAAAATGGCGCCACTGCGTGGCGAAATTATTAAGATTTAACCGATCGCAGTCATACAGCCAATATATTGAACTACAGTTATAACTTTTTAGTTATAACTGATAGATCCGCTGATATTTTTTTGCGTTGCATATATAAGTTTAACCTATGTTTTAAGTTTCTAATAAATGTACTTTTATTAGAATGCCTACCTGAATTTGCCCTTGCTATTTCACTTTCAAATTGGCCACTGGTGGCGACTGGATATGGCTTGATACCGATCATATTAAGCCCTATTTCACTATGAAATTGCATATCAACATCAACAGGTCTAAAAAATGGCTTTCTGCGCAGAAGTTTTTTAGCACCTTCTAGAGATAACATATACCCTTGAGCTCCACTTGGGGCTTTAAGGTAATTTCCTAAAACAAATTTACTTTCAAGGGATTGTGTATCAACAAATGCTAAATTTCGGCTATCAGAAAGTTTTATAAAATCCCAGTTTTGTAATTTTTCTGCGGCTTCTATTATGCGACTAAAACTCGATTGGATAGATAAATCATCTTCCAAAATTACACACATTGGGAGCGCTTCATCAACTATTTTTTGCCAAACTCTCATATGGCTCATATAGCAACCAATTTCACCCAAGGTTAAATCACGATGGTATTGTTTGTTATTTTTTTTTGGGCAATACCACATTTTAATTTCTTGCTCCGAGAGCTCTCTACCAATAGTAGCATCAAACCTTTGGGCATTAATATTTAATGTGTTTAATTTGTTTTGGGTTTCTAGCCATCGATCTTCGCAACATTTCATATTAATTACATAAATAGGTACAGTCATATCTATAAGCATTTTTTTATTTTTTTTAAGTCTAGCATTGTGTGGAGCTGTGCGGAATTAAAGTTATTAAAATTTAAATTAAGCAAATCATTATTCTATAAACGAGTACTAAGAAGAGGTTTATTTTTTTGCTAAGATGATAACTATCAATTATTAAACAGATAATAGCTACAGACAATATGAAAAATATGATTAGTTGTGAGCAACTTTTTGCACTCTATAATAGTGCGGACTTAGTCGTATTTGATGCGGGTATGTTGCGTCCTTCAGTAAACGGGGAGTACTCACCAAAATATATGCTTCCTAAAGCACAACGGTTTGATATCAAAAAAGAACTCGCAGATACCTCAAACCCCGCCGTGTCAGAGTAGTTGTCCTGTCTTCTTTTCACAATAGTTATAGTCAGACGGCGGGTGGTTAGCAGGTTC